>NZ_JBHWEB010000031.1:4013-85477 GCF_042734395.1 Amycolatopsis sp. NPDC059657
GGGCTTGTTTTTTGTTCGTGGTTTTGGTTTGGCCGTTACCCACCCCCACAACCAACCCACGACCCCAACTTGATCGAAGGCTCTGTTGACGTTGCGCCAATAGAGGAGGATGGTAGGAGGCTGAGCTTCTCGCCGAGGAGAGGTGCGCAGATGAGCAAGCTGCTCGATCGAGTACCGCCGTTGACCGCGCTGCCGCTGCCCCGCTCGGTCGACCGCCGCTGGCTCGCCAGCCAGGGCCCCGTCACCGAACTCGCGCCCGCACCGGAAGGCCTCAAGCCGATCCTCGGCGACGCCGGCGCGCCGATCGTCGGGCACTCGCTCAGTTTCATGCGCTTCGGCCAGGAATTCGGCCTGCACCGCTACGCCGAGTTCGGCCCCGTGTCGTGGATGGGCGCGTTCGGCAACCGCATCATCACGGTGACCGGCGCGGACGCCACACAGGCCGTGCTCACCAACAAGGACAAGGCGTTCTCCCAAGAGGCGTGGCAGTTCTTCATCGGCAAGTTCTTCCCGCGCGGGCTGATGCTGCTGGACTTCGCCGAGCACCACATGCATCGCCGGATCATGCAGCAGGCGTTCACCCGCGACCGGCTCACCGGCTATGTCGCACAGATGGGACCGACGGTCCGCGAAGGCGTCAAGGCGCTCGCCGCCGATCCGCATCCCCGGCTCTACCGCGCGCTCAAACAGCTGACCCTCGACATCGCGAGCCGCGTGTTCATGGACATGCCCAGCGGCAAGGACGCCGACGAGATCAACCGCGCGTTCGTGGACGCCGTCCGCGCCGGCACCGCGATCGTCCGCCATCCCGTGCCGGGCGGCCGATGGGCGGCAGGCCTGCGCGGACGCAAGACGCTCGAGGCCTACTTCGGGCGTAATCTCGCCGCCAAACGCCACAACGACGGCGCCGACCTGTTCTCCGCGCTGTGCCACGCGTCCACAGAGGACGGTGAGCGGTACACCGACGAGGACGTCATCAACCAGATGATCTTCCTGATGATGGCCGCGCACGACACGAGCACGATCACCAGCACGACCGCCGCCTACTACCTGGCGAAATACCCGCACTGGCAAGAAAAAGCCCGCGAGGAGTCACTGAAACTCGGCGACGGCATCCCGGACATCGAAGCGCTGGAGAGCCTCCAGACGCTCGAACTGGTCATCAAGGAGTCGCTGCGGCTGGTGCCGCCGGTGCCGACCATGGCCAGGCAGACCGTCAAGGACACCGAACTTCTCGGCTTCCACTTGCCCCAAGGCATGATGGTCAGCGTTTCGCCCACCGCCAACCATTTCGACCCCGCCCACTGGACGGACCCGCACGAGTTCGACCCGGAACGCTTCGCCGAGCCGCGCCGCGAGGACAAGGCACACCGGTTCGCGTGGATGCCGTTCGGCGGCGGCGCGCACAAGTGCATCGGGCTGCACTTCGGAATGCTGGAAGTGAAGGCGCTACTGCACGAGATGCTGCTCAGCTACGAGTGGCACGTGCCCGAGTCTTACACCGCGCGTTGGGACTATGTATCCTTGCCGGTGCCCGTCGACGGTCTGCCGGTGCACTTGGTCAAGCGTTAACACGGTTGGCATAACCCCCACCCGCCCAACGTCACGGAGAGTAGTCATCCCAGGCGTGATGATCACTCTTTCAGCCGGTAGACACCCCCCTTTCCACATGATGGCGTGGCATGACTCTCCGCCAGAATTGGTCTTGTGCCGACCGCACATGGCCTGACCTGGCGTTAATCCCCGTGTGAAGAGGTGGAGTGTGCCGGAACCTGGTGCCGCGCCAGGGTTGGTGGACGTCGCCCGCGAGTGGGCGGCGGCATTGGCTGACACTAAAGGAGTATCCCTTCCCCCGGAGGAGCTCGAAGGCATCCTGCTGAAGGTCGCGACCGACGCGATCGCCAGTACCCAGGCCGCGCAGTCCGCCGCGCTCCAGCGGTTCGCGGCGCTCTACTCCGCCTCACCGTCCGGCATCGCGCTGGCCGACCGCGACGGGATCATCGTCGAGGCCAACGACGCGCTCGGCGAGCTGCTCGGCTGCGCGCCGGAATCGTTGCGCGGCAGGACCATCAGCGGCCTCGCCGCCACCGAGCGCGACGCCACCACCCTGCGCATCGGGCTGGAAGACCTCGACTCCCCCTCGCTCAGCCGGTTCCGCGAGCGCGTGCTGCTGCAGCACGCCGAGGACGGCCAGCTCTGGACCGACGTCACGCTCGCGCACCTGCCGGGCGACGCGCCGGGCGCGCGATACCCGGTGCTGATGGTGTCCGACGCCAACGAGGTGCACCTGCTGCAGGAAACGCTGCGGCACCAGAACATCCACGACGCGCTGACCGGCCTGCCCAACGCCTCGCGTTTCAAGACGAAGCTCGAATCCGCGCTCGGCACCAGGGCCGGCGGCCAGATCGCGCTGATCTACCTGGACATCGACGGCTTCAAGGTGATCAACGACGGGCTCGGCGCCGGCGTCGGCGACCAGGTGCTGCGCGGCGTCGCGAGCAAGCTGTCCGCGGTGTTCACGCCGGTGCACGACGGCTTCGTCTCACGGCTCTCCGGTGACGGCTTCGGCATCCTGCTGCACGGCGCCGACATCGCCCCGACCGAGGTGATCGGGCTCGTCGAGCGCGCGCTCGAAGATCTCGCGGAGCCGATCTACCTGGGCGGCCACGGCATCGGGGTCAGCGCGAGCGCGGGCATCGTCGTCCGCCCGGTCACCGACGGCGGACCGGAAGAACTCTTGCGCGCCGCCGAAATCGCGTTGCACCGCGCGAAAGAGGCAGGCAAGGCGCAGTGGATGCTGTTCGATCCCGAGCTCGACGCCAGGGACCGTGCGCGCTATCAGCTCGGCGCCGTGATCGCGGGCGCGCTGGAGAACGGCGAGTTCTCGCTGATCTACCAGCCGACGGTCAAGCTCGCGAAGCCCGAGGAGCTCGCCGCGGTCAACGCCGGCCTGCGCTGGAACCACCCCGAGCTCGGCGAGCTCGACTCCGACGAGTTCTACCCGCTCGCCCAGACCACCGGCATGACCATCCCGCTCGGGCGCTGGCTGCTGGCCGAGTCGCTCGCGGCGACCTCGCGCTGGCGGTCCAGATTCGGCCCGGCGGCGCCGGATGTCTGCATCCGGCTGCCGAACCGGCTCGCCATCGACCCCGACCTGGTGCTGCTCGTCAAGGAACAGCTCGACCGGAACAACCTGCCCGCGCAGGCGCTGCGGCTGTGCACGGACCGCGAGTCCGTGCTCGACACCCGCGGCGAGGTGCTCGACTCGTTCGCGGTGCTCGCCGACCTCGGCGCCAAGCTGGTGCTGACCGTCACCGGCAGCGCCGACCTGGAGCTGATCCCGCAGCACCGGTTGCCGGTGCGGCACGTGATCCTGTCCGGCGCGGTCATCGACGCGCTCGCCGACACCCCCGGCGACGCGGCCGACCGTCACCTCGGCCAGCTCGTCACCCGTGCGCGCGAGCTGGGCCTGCGCATCGGCGCGGAGGGCGTGCGGCACGACGAGCAGGCCGCGAAACTCAAGTCACTCGGCGTGATCGCCGCACGCGGCGCGTTCGTCGCGGAGACGGCCACCGGCGACGAGGTCGACGAACTCATCGAGCGGCACGCCGACTAGATTCGGGCCAATCCCGGGCGGCAGCGGCGCCGAATACCGGAGAGAACCGCCGTCGACCCCGAAAGGACCTCCATGGACCAGGGAGACTTCGCCCCGGACTTCACCCTGCTCGACGACCAGGGTGAGGAGCGCAAACTGTCGGAGTTCCTGAACTCGGGTCCGGTGGTGCTCTTCTTCTACCCGGCCGCGATGACCGGCGGCTGCACGGCCGAGAGCTGCCACTTCCGCGACCTGGCCGCCGAGTTCGCCGAGGTCGGCGCGCAGCGGGTCGGGATCAGCCCCGACTCGGTCGCGAAGCAGCGGATGTTCTCGGAGGCCAACAACTTCGACTACCCGCTTCTGTCCGATGAGGACGGTGAGGTCGCGAAGCAGTTCGGCGTCTGGCGCCGCTTCAACCCGCTGCTGCACACGAAGCGGCACACGTTCGTCATCGACACGGACCGCAAGATCCTCGAGGTCATCAAGAGCGAGCTGAACTTCACGGTCCACGCCGACACCGCGCTCAAGGCGCTGAAGGCCCGCCAGGGTTCGTGAGCCGCCACACGACGTGGATGCCGTTGCAGGCCCAGCCACCGGGTTCGTCGGCCTCGTGCCGCTCGACCTCGGTGAAGCCCAGCCTGCGCGGGATCGCGCCGCTGCGGACGTTCTTCTCGTCGTGCATGATCTCGACCCGCGTGGCGCCCACCCGGAACGCCTCGTCGACGAGCACGCCGGCGACCCGGGTCATCAGGCCGCGGCCGGTGTGCTCGGGGGTGAGCCAATACCCGATCTCCAGGCCACCGTGCCCACGCCGGGTCATCAGCCCGCACGCGCCGGCCAGCTCGCCGCCGACGAGGATCTTGTAGTCGAAGGTCTTCCCTGCGTCCCAGGTCTCGCGGGCGCGGGTGATGAACTCGGTACCGTCGGCCATCGAGTAGCCGTTGCCGACCCAGCCGACCCAGGGTTCGAGGTGGCTCAGCGAACGGTTGACCGCACCGTGCACCAGCGCGACGTCGGAAGGCCGCCAGCGCTGTAGTTCGAAGCCGGGACCGGGCAGGGTTTCCGCGGGTCGCTCCATCGAAGCATCGTCCCGCGGAAACCCCGCCCGTGCCACCTAATTCACGATCACGTTGTCCGGGATCGCGGTGTCGTCGCGCAGCGCGTCGAACAGCGCCTTGGACTTGACCTTGTCCCACCGCTCGGCGGACGCGTCCGTGATCGGCACCGTGGTGGTGACGACGCCGCCGGTGGAGATGCCGCGCATCGCCATCGCCAGGCCCACCAGGTTGTGCAGGTGGTCACCGGAGTCGATGGTCAGCGCGTCCGGCGCCGTGGACAGCAGCGGGAACAGGTCGAACGGGTTGAGCAGCGTGGCGGGGCTGGCGATCTCGCTGACCATGGCGCCGATGAACTTGCGCTGGTTGGCCACCCGGTCGAGGTCCGAGCGCGGCGTCGCCGAACTGTGCCGCATCCGGACGAAGCCGAGCGCCTGCGCGCCGTCGAGGTCCTGGCAACCGGGTGCGAGCTTGACCCCGGTCATCGAGTCGTCCATTTCCTTGTCGAGGCACATGTTGACGCCGCCGATCGCGTCGACGATCTTCGCGAACCCGCCGAAGCCGATCTCGGCGTAGTGGTCCATCCGCAGCCCGGTCGCGCCTTCGACGGTCTCCAGCAGCAGCGGGGCGCCGCCGAGCGAGAACGCCGCGTTGATCTTGTTGGTGCCGTGGCCGGGAATCTTGACCTGTGAGTCACGCGGCAGGCTCAGCAGCGTCGGCGTGGTCGAGTTGTCGGGGATGTGCGCGACCATGATCGTGTCGGTGCGCTTGCCGCCACCGGCCGCCTTGCTGTCCCCTGTGGACAGACGCTCGATGTCGGCCTCGGTCAGGCCGTCGCGGCTGTCGGAGCCGACGATGAGCCAGTTGGTCCCCGAAGCGGCCGCCGGACGGCCCGAGTAATCGTGTACCGCGTCGGTGCGGTTGATCGAGAACTCGAGGTACACCCACACACCCGCGAGGAACACCACGAACACGAGCAGCAACGTGAGCAGCACGCGCCCGAAGCCCCATTTACGGCGCCTCGGCGGACGCTGGCCGCCCATCGGGGGCTGCTCCTGAGGCGGCATCTGACGGGGCGGAGGCGGCGGTGGCGGGGTGCGCACCGGTGAGTCGTCGTAGTACTCGCTTCGGCCGGATTGGCCTGGCAGCGGCATCATTCTGGTGTGCTGCCGTGGCCGCGGTGAGGACTGGCGAGGCCTCGCGGGCTGGCCGTAGCCGCCGTCGTTGCCGCCGTAACTCATCGCTCATCACCCGTTCTCATCGGCGTCTGGGGCCCCCAGTGAACCGCAGGCCCTCTGTGTAAGGACGCGCGGCACCCCGACAGGTTGGGTATTTGCCCGTTATCGGGCGAACCCAAACTGGTGCACCTTGAGGTAGCCCGAGCGGAAACCCGCCTCCGAGTAGGCGAGATAGAACTCCCACATGCGGCGGAACACCTCGTCGAAGCCATGTTCGGCGACCTCGGCCCACCGCTGGGTGAACCGCTCACGCCAGATTTTCAGCGTGCGCGCGTAGTCCTGCCCGAACTCACGCAGCCCATGCGGGGTCAGCCGCGCGTGCTCGGCCAGTCCCTGCTCGATCGAGGTGACCGACGGGATCAGCCCGCCGGGGAAGATGTACTTGTGCATCCAGGTGTACGACGCCGCGCTCGCCAGCATCCGGTCGTGGTTCATGGTGATGGCCTGCAGCCCGAACCGCCCGCCAGGCCGCAGCCGCTGCCCGATCGTGGCGTAGAACGCCGGCCAGTAGTCGGCACCGACCGCTTCGATCATCTCGACGCTCACGACGGCGTCGTACTCGCCCTCGGACTGGCGGTAGTCGCACAGCCGGACGTCGATCCGGTCACTGAGCCCCGCTTCGGCGATCCGGCGGGTCGCCAGCGCCCGCTGCTCCTCGGAGATGGTCAACGACGTCACCCGCGCGCCGCGCTGGGCCGCACGGATGGCGAGCTCTCCCCAGCCGGTGCCGATCTCGAGCACTTCACTGCCCTCGCGCACGCCCGCGTAGTCGAGCACGCTGTCGATCTTGCGGTGCTGCGCGGCGGAAAGGTCGTCCTCCGGGCCGAACAACGCCGATGAGTACATCATCGTCTCGTCGAGGAAGGTGGCGAACAGGTCGTTCGAAAGGTCGTAGTGGCGGTGGATGTTCGCCCGCGCGCCTTCGATGGTGTTGTGCTCGTCTGCCGGGTGCCGCCGGTCGACGAACCGCCGGAACCGTTGCAGCGTCGGCGGAATCAGCGTCGCCATCCGCGCGGCGAACGGGGTGAGCAGCTCCGCCAGCCGGTCGGAACTCCAGTCACCGGCCATATAGGACTCACCGAAGCCGATCTTCGCGTCGACCCCGAGCCGGTGGAAGAACGCCGACGGCCGGTGCAGCCGCATCTCGGGCGCGTCTTCGCCGCCCGAGCCCAGCACCTCACCGCCGGGGAAGACGACGCGCACGTCCAGCGGGCGCACGGCCCTGCGGAACAGGCTCTCGGCGATACGGGCGCGCAAGGGTGAACGCGGCGCGTCCGCCAGTCCCGGCCAAGGGTCCTCTTCGGACTCCCGGCGCGCGCTCCGGTCAACGCTCGACGTGGTCAAGGCACTTCCTCCCAACCTCATTCCGCCGATACCAATGGTATTCCAGCCCGGCGGTTCACACCGGGATTCGCAGCCGCTCCGGCGCCGGCTTGGTCCAGGCCGAGGCCAATGTCTCGTCTTCGGATTCACCCGATACGACGTCGAGCACGAACGCGACCACCAGCCGGGTCCAGACGGCGGCCCGGCGCAGCATCGCGTGCCCCTCGGCGGCCACCTCGAACCGGGCGAGCCTGCTCGCGCCCGGCTGGGCACGCCCCGCGTAGAAGAAGGATTCGGCCGGATCGGTCATCCGATCACTGGTGCCGTGCACGATCAGCACGGTCCGCCCGTCGAGCGCGCCGACCGGCTCCTTGGCAGGCGTCCACGGCGCGAGGCCGCACACGGCGACCACGGCCGGGTCGTCGGCGACGCGGAAGGCCACGCGTCCCCCCATCGAGTGGCCGATGAGGATGATCGGCACCCCGGGATGCTCCGCGTGGATGCGCTCCAGCGCCCACCGGGCGTCCTTGACCGGGTCGAGGTCGGGCGCGTTCCAGCCGCGGACGCGGTTGCGCAGCTGCCAGACCTCGGCACCCCGCTTGCGCGCCACCCGGTGCACCGCCTTGGCGAGCGGCACCATCCGCAGATAGGCCAGCCGCCACGGCTTGGTCGGGCTCAGCCCCCGTTCGGCGCCACCGTGCAGCACCAGTACCACCGCACGCACCGGTCCGGCCGCCCGCCTGACCGTCACCACCGGAAGCCCGTCACTCACCCGCGTACTCCTCCCGTCTGCTGGGACACGACCGCCCAGCTGGCCCAACCCGGTCATTCTGTCCCGCTGTTCCCCGCTCCCGCGCGATAGATTCGGCGCCGATCGTCAACTGGAAGGGCGGGTGTGGTGAGCACCACTCAACTGTGGGACCAAGCCTCGGAGATCCTGACCGAAGCGCAGCGTACGAACGAGAAGCAGATCGACGAGGCCGCCGGGCTGATCCTGGACACCATCCGCGCCGACGCGCTGGTGTTCAGCGCGGGCGCGGGGCACTCGCTGGCCGCGGTCGCGGAGACCTTCTACCGCGCGGGCGGCCTGGCCAACGTGTACCCGCTCTATCACCCTGAGCTGCTGCCGCTGCACGGCGCGCAGCACAGCACCGCCACCGAGCGCCGCAGCGGGCTGGCCGACGAGGTGCTCGACCAGAAGCCGCCGGGTCCCGGTGACGTGCTGGTCGTGTTCTCCACCTCGGGCGTCAACCCGTACCCGGTCGAGCTGGCCATCAGCGCCAAGAAGCGCGGCGCGTCGGTGATCTCGGTGACCTCGCGCGCGTGCATCGCGGCCGCGCCGAAGCGGTCTGTCTCGACGCTGGCCGCGGAGGGCACGGTCGTGCTCGACACCGGCATCAGGGTGGGCGACTCCAGTTACCCCGCGGAGTCACCTGTCACCGCGCCGCTGTCCACTGTGGTCAATGCCTATATCTGGAATCTCGTGCTGACGCGCGTGCTGGACCTCGGCACGGCGGCGGGCGTCGACGTGCCGCTGTGGCGAAGCTCCAACGTGGAGGGCGGCGACGCCGCCAACACTTCACTGCTTTCGCGTTATGTACCAAGGATTCCCGCCTTAGCGTAGCCGTACGGCTCCGGCTGGTAGTGCTCCTTGACTTCGGTCACAGCGGCTCACATGCTACGACATACCGACCAGTCGGTGTCCTCGCGTCAACGCTGACCAAGGGAGCGCCCCCATGGCGAACCAGACCCTCACAGTCCAGATACACGGCGAATGCGCCACCGGCTTCGAGCCGGTTCGCCAGGCCTTCGAGGAGAACTTCCACGCCAGAGGGGAACTGGGCGCCGCGTTCGCGGTGACCCAGCACGGTGAAACGGTCGTCGACCTGTGGGCGGGGTGGGCGGACGCGGGCCGGACCAGGCCTTGGGCGGCGGACACGCTGACCAACGTCTGGTCCACCACCAAGGGCGCGGTCGCGGTCTGCGCGCACCAGCTCGCCGAGCGCGGGCTGCTGGACCTCGACGCGCCCGTCGCCCGCTACTGGCCGGAGTTCGCGGCCGCCGGGAAGCAGGACATCCCGGTGCGGTGGCTGCTCGCGCACCGTTCCGGGGTGACCGGCGTCGGCCTCGATCACCCGATCGGCATCGAGACCGTCCTCGACTGGGACGCGATGACCGCGCTGCTGGCCGCGCAGGCGCCGCATTTCGAGCCGGGCACCGCGAGCGGGTACCAGGCGATGTCGTTCGGGTTCATGGTCGGCGAGGTCATCCGCCGCATCACCGGGCAGACGGTCGGCACGTACTTCCAGGAGAACGTCGCGGGCCCGCTCGGCCTCGACTTCCACATCGGACTCCCCGAGTCCGAGCACGCCCGCTGCTCCGAGATGGTCGAGCCGGTCCTGACCTCGGAGGCCGCCAGCGCGCTCGCGACGGCCTTCGCCAACGCCGGCCCGATCGCGCTCGCCGCGCTGGTCAACCCTCGGATCGAGGGCCACCACGCGAACGACCCGGCGTGGCGCTCCGCCCAGATCCCCGCCGCCAACGGCCACGCCACCGCCCGCGCGATCGCCTCGCTGTACGGCGCGCTGACCGACGGTTCGCTGTTGTCCCGGCAGACGGTCGAAATCGCGCGCACGGGCCAAGGCCGCGAGGTCGACCTCGTCGGCGGCCTCGGCAACGAGTGGGCGCTCGGCTTCTATCTCGGCAGCGAGGAGAAAGCGTTCGGCCCCAACCCGCGTGCCTTCGGCCACGACGGTTTCGGCGGCTCCACGGGTGGAGCGGACCCCGAGTCCGGTATCGCCTTCGGCTACACCATGAACCAGATGGGCCCGCTCCTGCGCGACGACCCCCGCAAAATGGCACTCGTGAACGCGGTCTTCGCCTCACCGGGGTCGTGAGTGGTATGGCCGGTTAGAACCGGCCGTACCACTCACGAGCCCTTATGCCGCAGCGGGTTCCTCGGCGAACTGGGTGTGGTAGAGGTCGGCGTAACGGCCTTCCAGTGCCAGCAGTTCGTCGTGGGTCCCGCGTTCGACGATCTCGCCGTGTTCCAGTACCAGGATCTGGTCCGCGGCGCGGATCGTGGACAGGCGGTGCGCGATCACCAAGGCGGTCCGGCCTTCGAGTGCCGACGAAAGTGCTTCTCCCACAGCGGCTTCCGACTCGGAGTCGAGGTGTGCGGTCGCCTCGTCGAGCACGATCACGCGAGGCTGCGCGAGCAGCAGGCGGGCGATCGTCAGGCGCTGGCGCTCACCGCCCGACAACCGGTATCCCCGCTCCCCCACCAAGGTTTCCAAGCCGTCGGGCAGGCTGCGGATCAGGTCCGCCAGGCGCGCGCGGTCCAGCGCGTCCCAGATCTCGGCTTCCGTCGCGTCCGGGCGCGCATAGGCCAGGTTCGCGCGGATCGTGTCATGGAAGAGGTGGCCGTCCTGGGTCACCACGCCCACGGTCTCCCGCAGTGACTCGAAACTCAGGTCGCGCACGTCCACATCGGACAGCCGGACCGAACCGGTGTCCACATCGTACAAACGCGGCAGCAGGGAGCCGATCGTCGACTTGCCCGCACCCGAAGAGCCGACGAGCGCGACCAGCTGACCGGCCTCGGCGCGGAAGCTGATGCCGTGCAGCACCTCTTCGCCGCCGCGGTGGTCCAAGGTGGACACGTCTTCCAGCGACGCGAGCGAGTACCGGTCCGCCGCCGGGTAGCCGAACCGCACGTCCTTGAACTCGACCGAGACACCCCCGGCGGGCACCCGCTCCGGGTCGGCCTTCTCCTTGATCATCGGGTCGAGGTCGAGCACCTCGAAGACGCGCTCGAACGACACCAGCGCGGTCATCACGTCCACCCGGACGTTCGCCAGCGCGGTGAGCGGAGAGTAAAGCCGGGTCAGCAACAGGGCAAGCGCCACAACGGTTCCTGGCGCGAGCTCACCCTTCAGCGCGAGCCAGCCGCCGAGCCCGTAGACCAGCGCCTGCGCCAGCGCGGACACCAGCGTCAAACTACTGAGGAACCAGCGGGTGAGCATCGCGGTCCGCACGCCGATGTCGCGGACCCGCCCGGCGCGCGCGGCGAAGTCGTCGGCCTCCACCTGCGGCCGTCCGAACAGCTTGACCAGCGTCGCGCCCGGCGCGGAGAAGCGCTCGGTCATCTGGGTGGTCATGCCCGCGTTGAGGTTCGCGGATTCCCGCTGCAGCGTGGCCATCTTGCGGCCCATCCGCCGCGCGGGCAGCACGAACACCGGCAGCAGCACCAGCGCGAGCGCGGTCACCTGCCACGAGAGCGTCATCATCACCGCGAGCGAGAGCGCCAGCTGGATCACGTTGGTCACCAGGCCGGACAGCGTCGCGGTGAACGTGCGCTGCGCGCCGATCACGTCGTTGTTCAGCCTGCTGACCAGCGCGCCGGTGCGAGTCCTGGTGAAGAAGGCGACCGGCATCTTCTGCACGTGCTCGAACACCGCGCGCCGCAGGTCGAGGATCAGGCCCTCGCCGATCCGTGCCGACTGCCAGCGTTCGGCCAGTCCCAATCCGGTGTCCGCGACCGCGAGCGCCGCGATCACCAGCGCGAGGCCGATCACCAGCCCGGTGTCGTGCCCGGCGATGATCCCGTCGACCACCTTGCCTGCCAGCACCGGCCCGGTGACCGCGAGCACCGCGGAGATCACGGTGAGGATCAGGAACACCGCGAGCCTGCGCCAATGTGGCTTGGCGAACCGGGCGACCCGGCGCGTCGTGCCGCGCGCCAGCGCCTTCGGCTTCTCCTTCATCGCCGAGCTCATCAGCGACCAGGTGTTGTCCATACCATCCCCAAATCTCTACTTAACCCTAGCTTTTTTCCGCATATTGCCTGGACAACGCGGGGTGCTACCGAAATCTTCCCGAACCGTACGCCTCTTTCCCGCACCGAGGCGACCTGGTTCCGGCCCGCTCGGTAACCTGCTGGTCAGCGGGGTTGACGGCGAAAAAACGGAGGTACGGGAATGCGGACGCTGACCGCGGGCGTCGGCACGGACCGCCGGGCGCTGTCCATCGACCTCGCGTTCTATCTGGGCTGTTTTGCCTTCGCCTTACCTACCGCGCTCGTTTCGGAGTTCTACGGCTATCGCGTGTGGGGCAATTTCGCGACCGTCGGCTATGGCATCGCCGCCGTTTACACCGGCTGGCTGCTTGCGAAGCCTATGCAAGAAAAAGCGTGGTCCCGCTGGGTCGGCATCGGTTCGATCGGTTTGTTCGCCATGGTGATCCCGCTCGGTGTGCTCGTCGTGCGGCGGCTCACCGGGGTGGACTGGCTGATCACGCCCTTCTCGTGGGCCGCGCAGCCCGAGGTGTGGGTGATCGAGCGCTCCGCACGGCTGCTGCTCGACCACGGCACGCCGTATGTCGACATCACCGCGCTCGGCCGCGCGCCCGAGGTCAACGACTACACGCCCTACGAGCCGGTGATGACACTGTTCGGCCTGCCACGGGCGCTGTTCGGCGGCAACCCGGTGACCAACGCGCTCACCGACGCGCGGCTGATGTTCGCGCTGGTGGCCGTTCTCTGTGTGCTGGCAACGCTTCGGCTGCTCAAGTGGCCGAAGATCCCCGTGCGCGGCGCCCAGCTGGCACTCGCTTGCCCGTTGACCACGCTGACCTGGGCGGTCGCCGGTCCCGATCTCGCGATCGCCGGGCTGCTGATCCTCGCCTGCGCGCTCGCGGCGCGCGACAAACCTGTCCTATCCGGACTCGTGCTCGCGCTTGTGGTCAGCGCCAAGGTGATCGTCGCACCCGCGCTCGTGGTGTTGGCCATTGTTGTGCTCAAGCGCTTGGGGAAACGAGCTCTCGGTGCGTTTTTGACCACCTTCACCGTGATCACGGCGGCGGTGAACGTTCCCGTGTTCCTGGTGGATCCGCGTGCCTACGTCGAGCACACGATCCGCTTCCCGTTCGGGTTCGGTGCGGTGACTTCGCCTGCGGCAAGCCCCCTGCCAGGGCATTTGATCGCCAGCCTAGGCCAAGTAGGCAAGGCGATGAGCTTCCTGCTGCTCGCCGCGGCGGCTGCCGCGATCCTCGTGTGGTTGGTACGCCGGCCCCCCGCGGCTGGCTGGGACGCATTGCTGCGTATCGCCACCGGACTCGGCGCCTTCACACTTCTCACGCCGGCGACACGATACGGGTACCTCGTCTACCCGCTCGTGCTGCTGGGCGCCATGCTTGTGTTTCGCGAGATGGAAGAGCCCCCCGCTCCCCTCCCGCAAGCAGCCTCAGCTACTTCTTCTTGACCCGGGTGGCGCCACCTCGCCCACGCAACTGGACGCCTGACTCCGAGAGCACGCGGTGCACGAAACCGTAGGAACGGCCGGTCGACTCGGCGAGCGCCCGGATGCTTGACCCTTTTTCGTACTTCTTCTTCAGGTCAGCGGCCAGTTTGTCGCGAGTGTTGCCGGTGATCCGTGCGCCTTTCTTCAGATCGGCCACGTCGATCCGCCTTCCGCCTGAGAGTGTTCTGGGCCACAATCAGCCCCTGCCGGGGCAATGATCGAACACTGAGCGCCGGAATGCCATACGACAGGCATAAAACTGCCGGAATTGCGATCACATTGGGCCATTCCAGTGCTTCTGGCGGACTCGCCTAGCACCCGAATGGCCGTATCGATCACGCAAGCTGGACAAGTTCGAGGTATTCGTCCGACCAATGATCCTCAGTGCCGTCCGGCAAGAGGATCACGCGCTCCGGTTCGAGTGCCTGCACCGCACCGGGGTCGTGCGTCACGAGCACCACGGCGCCCGCGAAGCTCCGCAGCGCGTCGAGAACCTGTTCGCGGCTGGCGGGATCGAGGTTGTTCGTCGGTTCGTCGAGAAGCAACACGTTGGCAGCGCTGGAGACCAGACCGGCGAGCGCGAGCCTCGTCTTCTCGCCACCCGAGAGCGTCCCGGCGGGCTGATCGAGCTGCTCGCCGGTGAACATGAACGAGCCGAGCAGGTTCCGCAATTCCTGCGCGCCTGTGTCGGGCGCGGCATGACGGATGTTCTCCCACACACTCGCTTCGTGGTCGAGTGTTTCGTGTTCCTGTGCGTAATAACCCAACCGCATACCGTGACCCGGAACCATCTCGCCGGTATCCGGCGTTTCCATTCCGCCGAGCAACCGCAAGAGCGTGGTCTTGCCGGCACCGTTCAATCCCAGAACGACGACCTTCGAACCACGGTCGATCGCGAGGTCGACTCCGGTGAAAATTTCCAACGAACCGTAGGATTTCGAAAGTCCCTCGGCGGTAAGCGGCGTTTTCCCGCACGGAGCCGGGTCCGGGAAGCGGATACGGGCGACCTTGTCGGCCACGCGCTGCTCGTCGAGGTTCGCCAGCATCTGGTTCGCACGACGTGCCATGTTCTTGGCGGCGACGGCCTTCGTCGCCTTCGCGCCGAGCTTCGCGGCCTGCTGCTGCAACGCCGACGCCTTCTTTTCGGCGTTGGCACGCTCACGGCGCCTGCGCTTCTCGTCGGTGGCGCGAGCGTCGAGATAGCGCTGCCAGGACATGTTGTAGTTGTCGAGTTCCCCGCGAGTGGCGTCGAGGAACCAGACCTTGTTGACGACATCGGCGAGCAGATCGACATCGTGGCTGATCACGACCAGGCCACCGTCATGCGACTTGAGGAACCCGCGCAGCCAGGTGATGGAGTCGGCGTCGAGGTGGTTGGTCGGCTCGTCGAGCAGCAGGATCGTCTCCGACTTGCCGCCAGCGCCCGCTTCCGCGGCGGCGAACAGGATCCGCGCCAGTTCCACGCGACGGCGCTGGCCGCCCGAAAGCGTCTGCAAGGTCTGCGAAAGAACCCGATCGGCGAGACCGAGATTCGAGCAGATTCGCGCGGCCTCGCTCTCGGCCGCGTAGCCGCCGAGCGACGCGAAGCGCTCCTCGAGGCGGCTGTACTTGCGGACGACCTTGTCCCGCTGGGCCTCGTCGACGAGTTCGGACATGGCGGTCTGCGCCTTCTCCATGTCCCGCACCAAGGTGTCGAGCCCGCGCGCGGAGAGCACGCGGTCCTTGGCGGTGACCGAAAGATCACCTTCGCGAGGATCCTGCGGCAGGTAGCCGAGTTCGCCGGTGCGGCGGACCTCGCCCGCGTGCGCCTCGCCTTCACCGGCGAGCACCTTCAGCGAGGTGGTCTTGCCGGCGCCGTTGCGGCCGACGAGGCCGATCCGGTCGCCCTGCTGGATGCGGAGTGTGGTGTCGGACAGGAGGATGCGCGAGCCAGCACGCAGCTCAAGGCCCGTGGCCGTGATCAAAGGAACTCCCAGAGATGGGGGTGGAGGTGGACAGCTTCGACGAGCCGATCGGCATGATCGGCACGGAGCTACTCCAAGAGGATGTCCACACGATCAGTGTACGGGGCCACGTCCACGGGTTTTCCACTTGGTGTCCGGCCTCACGGATACCGGGCGCCGTTGATGTTCACCCGCAGCGTGTAGAGCGAGCTCGAAGCGGTGATGAAGAGCTCGTTGCGGCGGGCTCCACCAAAGGTGAAGTTCGAGCAGACCTCCGGCATCCGCAGCTTCCCGATCAACGTCCCATCGGGCGCGAAACAGTGCAGCCCATCGCGCGCCGCGGACCAGACATTGCCCTTCGCGTCGACCCGGACGCCGTCGAAGCCGCCGCTGTCGCAGGTACCGAAGATCCCGCCGCCGGCGAGGCCCGCGCCCTTGACGTCGAAAACCCTGAGATGGCTGGGCTTCTGCCGGGTGTCGGCGATGTAGAGCTTCGACTCGTCGGCCGAGAAGGCGAGTCCGTTCGGCCTGACGAAGTCGTCGGCGACCATGGTCACGGAGCCGTCGGGGTCGGCGCGGTAGACGTTGCAGGCGCCGATCTCGCTCTCGGCCTGGTAGCCCTCGTAGTCGCTGTCGATGCCGTAGCTGGGGTCGGTGAACCAGAGCGAGCCGTCCGAGTGCTCGACGACATCGTTGGGGCTGTTGAGCTTTTTGCCGTTCCACGCGTCGGCGATGACGGTGATCGAGCCGTCGTGCTCGGTCCGCGTGACGCGGCGGGTGCCCTGCTCGCAGCTGACCAGCCTGCCCGTCCGGTCGACCGTGTGACCGTTCGCGTAGCCCGACGACTGGCGGAAGACGCCGACCTGGCCGGTCGTCTCGTCCCAGCGCAGCGTGCGGTCGTTCGGGATGTCGCTGAAGACCAGATAGCGGCCTGCCGGGAAGTACGCGGGGCCCTCGGTCCAGCGGCAGCCGGTGTGCAGACGCTGCATCCACTCGTCGCCGTTGATCCTGGCGAAGCGCTCGTCGAGCGACTGGAAGTCGGCTTTGACCATATCCATCGTGGCACCCCATACTCAGAATGATGTTCTGTATTCAGACTGCATCGCCGAAGCTGATATGGTCAAGGCGTGGATGATTTGGATCGCACTCTGCTGACGGAGTTGCAACGGGACGCCACCCAGGCGTATGCGGCGCTCGGCCAGGCAGTCGGCCTGTCGGCGGGCGCGGCGCATGAGCGCGTGCGGAAACTGCGGGACCAGGGCGTGATCCGACGCACCACGGTCGACGTCGACCCGGCCGCGGTCGGGCGCGGCGTGATGGCTTACGTGCTCATCGAAGCCAACGCGTGGATGGGCGACTCCCCCACGAAGACCGCGCTCGAGGAGTTGCCGGAAGTGGTGGAGGCACACGTGATCGCGGGTCCCGCGTCGCTTCTCGTGAAGGTGCGCACTTCCACGACCGAGGAACTCCAGGCCGCGCTGCGCAGGCTCTTCTCGATCGACGGCGTCACCGGAACCCAGACGATCGTCGTGCTCGAGTCCTTCTTCGAACGCCCCGTTGACGTGACTGGGTCGTGAGTGTTCCCGACGGTTAGAACCGTCGGGAACACGACCCTCAGCGAGCCAAAAGGTCCCTGAGATGGGAAAGCAGGTCGCTGCGGGTGGGTGCGCCGAGACGCTGGCGCATGCGGGCCATGTGGTGCTCGACCGTCTTGGCCGAGATGAACAGTCGCTCGCCGACCTGCTTGTACGTCAAGCCGTCCAGCACGAGCTCGGCGACCTCGATCTCACGGTCGCTCAGCTTCGGCGCGACGGCGTCCTCTGTGGACTCGGGTTCCGGGTCGCCGCGCAGCGCACGCGCGCAGTCCAGCAGCAGCACCATCGCCTTGCGATCCGAAGTCCGGATCGCCGCCTGACCCGCCAGTCGCGCGCCATCCCACCAAAGACCGGCCGCGTGCAGGCCACGCGCGGCCGCTTCGACCTCCACGGCGTCGACGTCGCCGCGCAACACCCGGAGCCAGCTGCGGGCCGCGGCCGCCAAGGCCGGCGGGAAATCGCCCAGCGCGGCCACGTGCTGCTCGGCTTCGGCCGGATGCTCGGCCAGGATCGCCGCGTGCAGGCCACTCCAGTGCAGCGGCGCCGACCACAGTGGAGGGTCGCCGAGCGCGGTCACCAAATCCCTGGCCTGCTTCAAATGCGGAGCGATCCTGGCCTCGTCGCCAAGTCGCGCGGCGGCCACTTCGAACTCGCCGAAGGCCAGCAGGGTGAACAGGTCGACGCGCTGCCGGATGACGGCTTCGCAGGCCTGGCCCCAGATGCGGCGCAGTGCGGTGAGATCGCTGCGGCGGCGGGCGAGTCCGACTTCCAGCGCGACCGACATCAGCCAATCACGCGGCTCCAAAGTGGACCCGGCCGCCGCGAGACGTTCGTCCGCGAGCGTCAAGTCGCCGCGGACCATCGCGATCCACGCCAATAGCAACCGGTGACGCGCGGCGAGAATCGTGCCGCCGGAACCGGCGGCCAGCGCGCGTTCCAGCACCGGCTCGGCGATCGACAACTCTCCACTGTGGAGCGCGACGATCGCGGCCAGCGCCGCCGGGGTGTCGGGGAGCAGCACCGAGTCGCCGACGGGCTCCAGCAACTCGGCCGCGGAGACCAAAGTGGACAAAGCGACCGCCGGTGATCCGGTGACCGACTCGGCGATTCCCCTTGCCATGGCGTCGATCGCACCGGACAGCAGTGTCGGCGGAGCGTCCTCATCGGACCCGCCGAGCTGAGCGAGCGCTTCGGCAAGTCGACCGGCGCCGAAGAAGCCGACCGCGGCGAACGCGCCCGACCGGGCCCAGCGGTGCAACTCCGCGCTGCGGTCGAGACTGCCCCGGTGTGCCAGCGCGACGGCCGCCACGCTAGCGGCGTCGCGGCGTTCCTCGGCCTCACGGTTCGCGACGACCTGGTCGGCCAGCCGGAGCGCCGTGTCGAGGTCCCCGGACCGGGCCGCGGCCTCGGCCCAGCGCGCGCCGATCTCGCCCGCGGGGGTGCCCGCGTCGACGGCCGCGCTGTACAAGCGGGCCGCCAGCGCCGGTTCGGCGGCCATCGCCTCACCAGCCGCCGACGTGAAGAAACCAGCGCAGTAGGTGCCGGAAAGCCCATCATCAAGCCAATTCCTGGCCATAGGCAGCAGTGGCCCGCCGCGCAGCAGGCTCAGTTCGGCCAGCCGCCGCCGTACCGCCTCGCGCTGTTCGACGGGCACGACCGCGCGCAGCGCCCGCACCGCGATCGGCAGCAAAGTGCCGTCTGGTCCCAACAGCCCGGTCGCCCTGGCCAGCTCGATCTGCCCGGCGACGTCGTCGAAATCCTCGGCGAGCAACTCGAAGTCGGCACCCGCCTCGATCGCGGTCAGCAGCCGCAGCGTGCCGGGATCAGAGTGGTCGAGGCTGTGTCCCAGCTCCGCGACATCGCGGCGCATCACCAGGCCCGGCACACCGCCGGTCTGCGCGTGCGTGAACGCCGCGCGCTCCGCGCCGACCGCCTGCTCGACCTGGCGCAGGTCGAAGGGCCGCAGCACGATCTGGCCCCGCATCCGGCCGAGCAGCTCGGTCAGCCCCGCCGGGCGTGGCCGTGGCCGGGCCGCGACGACGAGACCCACGTCCGAGTCCGAAGCCAGCTCGCTCAGCGCCGCGAGTTCGTCCACGCCGAGCAGGTGCGCGTCGTCGACGAGCCGGATTTTCGTGCTGTCGCACAGATTTCCGAGGTGATCGAGCAACGCGGTCTTGCCGTACTCCCCCGGCGCGACGACGGCGAGGCGGACGGGTGCGAGCGAGCCGTCGGCGATCGCTTCGCACAGACGCCTGGTCGGCTCGTCGAGGATCAGGTCAGTCATCGCGGCCGCCAGCTTTACGGCCGGGCAGCACGAAACGCTTCGGCGGTTCGAGTGGCGTGATCTCGACCGGCGGGCGCGGCGGCGGCTCCGGCTCGTCGTCGAAGACGGCCACCTCCTCGCGGACCGGGGGCGGGACGAACTCGGGCTGCGGTGCCATCCGGGGGCGCGCGGCGAGCGCGGCTCCCCGGCAGACGGCCGTGCCCGGATCGGGATCGACGATCACCGGGCAGCCGAATTTGTCCTGTGCCAGATCGGTGACCAGCGGAACGCGCGCGCTGCCGCCGACCAGCGCGACCGCGGCGGGCAGCGGGGTCGCGACGCGGCACAGCCGTTCGATCGCGGTGGCCAGCACCGGCCGCGCGAGATGTTCGAACTCCGCGCGGGTCAGCGGCATTTCGCCGAGCGCGCCCAGCGAAACCGAAACCTCCGGCGCCAGTGACAACCGTTCCTTCGCTTCCCGGCAGGCGGCTCGCAGGCCGACGGTCTCCGTGGCCTCGACTCCGGCCGTCTCGAGAACATAGTCGAACAGCAGGTCATCGAGCCGCGCGCCCGCACCCGAAGCGGAACCATCGACGTGCGTCAGGATCTCGAACCCGGCCGGATTCCGACGCAGGATCGCCGATTCGACGTGCTCACCGCCGAGACGGCAGGCCGCCAGGACCGATCCGACGTCGACCGCCTCGCGCACGAGCGGGCTTTCGGCGGCCGCGATCGGGCTCGGCAGCAGCAAAACCCCTGGCAGGCCCGCCGCTTCCAGAGACGCGTGCAAGACAGCGCGCCGATGTGGCCCCCACCCCGGCGGATGGGTCAGCACGATCCGGTCGGCCGGTCCGCCCTCGAGATCGGCGACCTCGTCGACCACCCAGCCCGCGAGCGTCGCGGCGAGCAGCTCCGCCGGGTACCTCGCCCCGCCGACGAGCATCGGGATGTCGTCACCGACCCGGCTCATGAACCCCCTGGCCAGGCCGTCCGGTTCGGCGACGGCGCGGCGCAGCGCGTCCTGCCCGATCAGCGAAGACCCGTCGCGCCCGACGTGCAGCACGGACTCGAACCAGCGTGCGCCGCCTTCGAAGGCCACGACGTCCGGATCACCCCAGGTGCCCTGCGCACGCCTGCACACCGCCGCGGTGGTGCGGGTGTGGCCGAGATCGATCCCGACGACATAGGGCACGCGCGAATCCTCCGAATGGGCGAGTAGAAGGTTCCCCTTCCTACCAAAGTCTTTCCCCGGGGGTGAATCCCCTAATCCCCTAACGGAGCAATCCCCGATCGGCCGGAGGGATACGGGGACGTTCCCCGATGCCACCCCCGGCCAAGATCCCTAACGTTGCGGCAAGCTCAAGGACGAACAAGGAGATACAACCGGTGATTCAGCAGCCGACCACCCTGCACGACTTCGTGTACAACCTGCTCACGGACGACGTGGCCCGGTCCGCGTTCGGCGCCGACCCCTCCGCCGCGCTCGCCGGCGCCGGTCTGCACGACGTCACCCCGCAGGATGTCCAGGAGGTCGTCCCGCTGGTCCTCGACTACGCCCCGGCCGGTGTGAACCTGCCCGTCGGCACCGACAGCGGCTCGGTCATCGACCAGCTCACCGCCGTCGCCAAGGCGGGCTCGCTGCCCCAGGTCGACGCCCCCGACGCCGGTTCCTTCGGTGGCGGCGTGCACGGCACCTCCCCCGCCGGTGACTACGAGGCAGGCCTCGTCGCCGACACCACCGGTTACGCCGCCGGTGGCTCGCTGACCAACCCCGCCGGTGACTTCGGCCTGGAGACCGCGGGCACCTTCGCCGACTTCGGCATCCCGGCCGTTCCCGCCGTGCCCAGCCTCCCGGGTGTCCCCGCCGTTCCGGGTGTCCCGGCCGTGCCGACCATCCCGAACGCCCCGGCCGACCCCCGCTTCGACCTGCCCGCCGACCCGGCCGGTCAGCTCGACGGCGCGCTGGACAAGGTCTCCGCCGGCACCATCGCCAGCTACGTCGCGGGCGGCGGCGACGCCTTCGCGGACATCGCGGGCTACGACGCCACCACCCTCGGTGAGTACCTGACCCGCACCGGCGTCCCCGGCGCCGACCACATCGCCCCCGCCGGCGGCCAGGTCGAGCACCAGCTCCACGAGGGCACCCACGCCGTGTCCGACCAGATCGCCAACGCGCCGATCCCCGACGCCGGCGCCCTGCCGGCCGTCCCCGGCGTCCCGGGTGGCCTGCCCACCGACCTGCCGCAGGTCCCGCACCTGCCGGTCGACCTCCCGCAGGTCCCGCACCTGCCCGTCGACCTGCCGCACCTGCCGGTCGCCAACCCGCTCCCCCACGCCGACGTCACGCACACCGTGACCGACGCCGTTTCGCACAGCCCTCTCGGTGACGTGGCAACTCCCGCCCACGACGCCCTGCCGCACGCGGTCGACGCGCCCACTGACCTCCTTGGTCACTGATTTACGACCGCGTGAGCGGGGCGGGTCCATCAACGGTGATGGACCCGCCCCGCTTCATTTACTGAGAGCAACAGGGCACACTGCTTGGCGATGAACGCACCAGCCTGGTTGCACCTAGTGGACGACACCATCCGCGTCTGCGCGGAGCATCGCCGCGCGGATCTGGCGCAAAGACTGCTGGACCGAAGAAGCGCGCTGCTCGACCCGAAGCTGCGCATCCTGGTCGTCGGCGGGCCGGGGCAAGGCAAGAGCCAGCTGATCAACGCGCTGGTCAACGCGCCCGTCTGCGCGGTCGGCGACGACATCACCACCCTCGCGCCCGCGATCGTCGAGCACGCGGCGCAGCCGGTGGCGACCATCGTGGTCGAGGAGACCCGCAAGGCCATCGAAGCCGGTGACACCGCCGGTGTGCCGGTCGAATCCGCGACGCGGCAAGCGAATCAGCAGGCAGCGAGCGCGCGCGGCGCCGTCGTGCGCACGCAGATCGGGCTGCCCAGGGAACTTCTGGCCGCCGGTCTCGTGCTCGTCGACACCCCCGCCGCCGCCGACTACACGCTGGCCGAGATCTGGCGTGCCGACGCGGTGCTGATGGTGACCGACTGCACGCACGACCTGACCGCGTACGAACTCGACCTGCTCACCAAGCTGGCGCAGCTGTGCCCGACGGTCGCGATCGCGTTGACGAAGATCGATCTGGTGCCGGGCTGGCGGGAAGTCGCGGAGCGTAACCGGACCAGGGTCGCGCGGGCCGGGCTTTCCGCCACGCTGATCCCGGTTTCCGCCGCGCTGCGGCTGGTCGCCGCGAAGACCGGCGACCGCGACCTCAACGCCGAATCCGGCTTCGGCGAGCTCGTCAAATGCCTGCACCAGGACTGGCTCGGCCAGTCGCAGCTGCTGACGCTGCGCTCGGCCGCCGCGCTGGCCGCGATCACCGTCGAGCAGGTCGCCGCGCCACTGCACGAGGAATACGCCGCGACACAGCAGCCGGAGACCGGCGACGCCGTCGCGCGCTGGCACGCCGCGGGCAAGCGGATGGAGGACCTCAACCGCGATTCCGCGCGCTGGCAGACCATGCTGACCGACGAGGTCTCGGATCTGTTGTCCGACCTCGAATTCGACCTGCGAGACCGGACCAGGCGGATCTTGCGCGAGGTCGACGAGTACTTCGACGCGGCGGACCCGATCCGCACCTGGGACGGGTTCGAGGAGTGGCTGCGCGGTCATCTCACCGAGGTCGCCGAGACCAACTTCGGCTGGCTGCTCGACCGGTTCGGCCACATCGCGGAGAAGATCGTCCGCCAGGTCGCGCCGGACCGGCCCGACCTGCTGCGTGACGCGCTGGACGTCGGCGATCTCGCCGACCAGGACCTGGGCCTGCGCATGCCGAGCGTGGAGAAGTTCGGCATCGGGCAGAAGCTGTTCGTCGGCATGCGCGGGTCCTACAGCGGCCTGCTGATGTTCGGCCTCGCGACGACGCTGGCCGGCTTCCCGCTGATCAACCCGATCTCACTCGGCGCGGGTGCCGCGTTCGGCGCGAAGAGCGTGTTCGAGGAGCGCGGACACCGGCTCAAACGCCGTCAGGCGAGCGCGAAGACGGCGGCGCAGCGTCACGTCGACGACTTCTTCCTTACCTATGGCAAGGAAAGCAAGGACACCGCGCGGATGTTGCACCGCGCGCTGCGTGACCGTTTCACGGCGTTCGCGGCGGCGCAGCGTGCCGAGATCAACGAGTCGGCGCGCGCGTTGAAGCAGGTGATCGACGAGGACGTCGCCAGGCGGACCAAGCGCGCCCAGGAGATCAAGGCGGGCATGGACGAGCTGGCCGCGTTGCGCAAGCGGGTGCGAGACATGGGCATGGTGCGGCCGCGGGGTCTCATCGCGTGACGGTCGCGGACAGGACGTGGGCGCTGCTCACCCAAGCGCTCGAGGTGTACCAGGAGAACCCGCGCGCGGTCGGCTGGCTGCAGACGCAATGCGCGCGCTTCGCGGAGCCGTTGCGGATCGCGGTGGCGGGCACGGAGGGAAGCGGTAAATCGACATTGGTGACCGCGCTCGTCGGCGCGCCGGTCACCTCGCCGATCGTCAGCTGGCCGAGCCGTGGGCTGGGCGACCTGATACTGGTCGACGAGCCGAGCCAGGACGCCGACGCGGTCCTGTTCCTGTTGCGGCACCCGGCGGACACGGTCCCGATGGACGGCGGCATGCACACGATCGCGGTCCTCTCGCACGCCGACGAACTCGGCGGCGGCCGCGTCGACGCCCTCATCTCGGCCCGCCAGATCGCGCGGCGGCGCCGTCGCGAACCGGAGATCGGCGAGGTCTGCGATCTGATCGCGGTCGCCGGTCTCGCCGCCGCCGCGGGCCGGATGGTCGACGAGGCCCAATTCGACGCGTTCGCGTTGCTGGCCGGTTGCAGCCGCGAAGACCTGGAGCCGTGGCTGCTCTCGGCCGACCGTTTCGTCCGCCCGGAATGCCCGGCCCCGGTGCAGCCCGAGGTACGTGCCGAGCTGGTGCACCGCTTTGGCTTGTTCGGTGTACGGCTCGCGATCACGTTGCTGCGTCAGGGCTGTGACACCGCGCCGAAGCTTTCCGCGCAGTTCCAGCAGCGCAGCGGATTGACCGAGCTGCGCGACGCGATCGGTCAGTGTTTCACCGAGCACGCCCCGGTTTTGAAGGCGCGGACGGCTTTGCTGGCGCTGGAAGCGTTGCTGCGCAGGGAACTTCAGCCGGGAGCGGGCGCTTTGGGGGTCGAGCTGGACCGGGTTCTGGCTGGCGCACACGAATTCCGCGCGCTGCGGGCATTGTCGTCTTTGCGCACCGGGCGGACGATTCTGACGCCTGAGCTCGCGGACGAGGCACGGCTCCTGCTGAGCGGCGCGCAAGTCACGCTGGACGCTTTGCCGCGCTGGAAGGAAATCGCCGAAGACTCGTTGCTGAGCTCGACTGATCGAGCGACGGCCAGGGTCGTGGTGCGCACCTGCGAGGAAGCGCTCGTGAGTGGTATGGCCGGTTAGAACCGGCCATACCACTCACAACCCACTCACGGGATGAACCACTCCTTCACGGCGGGGTTGCTGAGGCTGAACAGGATGCCGATCGCGATGCCGATGCCGATCAGGAGTGTGATGGCGCCGCCGCTGACCAAGCCGATCACGCCGGCGACCAAGGTGATGCCCTCGAGCGTCATGATCGTGGTGCGGACCCACGGCGCGTGACGCGAGATCATCACCGCGCACACGGCGAGCACCACCGCGATGATCAGCGAGATGATGCCGATCACCAGCGGCAACGCGGCGTCTTCGTCACCGTGGTCGAGTGCGTTCAGCGCGACCATCGTCACCAGTACACCGGCGAGGATGTTGGAAATCGCCTGGAACCACAGGAGAATCCGGACGTTCTTGAGCGGTCTGGGCATGATGGTCGCTTCGGTCATGCCGGACATTCTCCGGCGACCGGCCATCGCCGCTGACGGTATTTTCGACGTCAAGCGTCCTTGACCACGATGACGACACCCAGCACCCGCTCGGCCGCGTCGTCCAGCACGGTCCGCCGCGGCTCGGGGATGTCGAGCACCCGGGATTCGGCCCGCGCGAACAACTCCGCCAGCCGCCGGTCCTCGCGCAGCTCGTCCAAGGCCCGCCGATCGCCACCGAGAAACACACCGTCCATTTCGGACAGCCGGGGCACGAGCACCTCGAAGGCGTCATCGGCCGCGGCCCGCAGAGCCTGCCGCGCCTGGCCTTCCCGCCGTCGCGCGAACCGCTGCTGGGACCAGCCGCCCGCCGCCGACCGGCCGTGCACCTGATGCCGATCGGTCCGCGAGACGACGACCCGCCCGGAGCGCGCGAGCCCCAACGAGTGCCCGCCAAGCCGCACCAGCAGCAACCCGACTGTTCGCGGCACCGCGAGATGCTCGGCCAGCGCGTCCACGTGGAGCCCGTCGAAAACCCCGGAAACGGAAAGCGGGGGGAACGGGACGGCCACCTGGGCCGTTGTCCCGTTCCCCCCGCGCACGATCACTTCCGAGGCACGCGACTCCGTCGACACGACGCCGGAGTTGCGCTGAGCGAAGCGGGCGAACCAGCCGTCGAGCCTGTCCGGGGACACCTCGACGGCCAGTCCGCCACCTGCTACCTCACGTGCCTTCACCAGCTCACAGTACGTCCTACTGCGGCTTGACCGGTCCCGTGTGGACGCCGCCGGGACGCCCGGTGGCCGGACGCTGGGCAGCGCCCGCCTCCGTCGGTGTGACGAACCCGTTGACGTGCAAGGAAACCGAGCGGATGAACCCGGTGTCGCCGCCCGCGGCGTCGACCACGGCGAACGTCCAGGTGCCGTCGGCGACACCGACCAGGCCACTCAGTGGCTGGGTGCCCCGCCAGGTGCCGGTGAACGGGTTGTCACCCGCGGCCACCGAGCTGAACGGGCGCGCCGCGTCGTCGGCGAAGACGACCTTGCACAGGTTGTTGCCGCCGCCGCCGTTGCGCTGGAAGACCGTGGCCTTCTTGCCGGACGGCGAGGTCAGCGTGCCGACCAGGTCACCGAGGTACGAGTGGTTCAGGCCCACGGTCGTCGAGTTCTGGTCACTGCTGCACTCGGTGCCGTCGACCGACAGCGTCAGCTTCGACGCGCGGCCGACCCCGGCCACCGTGATCGGCACCGAGGCGCCGAGCGGGCTGTTGTCCGGGATCGCCACCGGCGCGCCCGCGTAGGCGAAGTCCTTCGCGACCGGCGACGGCTGGCCGACCGGGATCGAGAAGGTCTGCGTCGTCGGCGAAAGCGAGCCGGCGAAGGTCACCCGCGCGTTCAGCACCACCGGGTCGCCCAGCTGCTGCGTAGCGGGCACGGTGATGGTGAAGTCGTTGACACCGGTCTGTCCCGGGCTGATGGTGCCGTAGCTCTTCGAGCGCGGCGCCACCGTGACACCGGGGGTCGGGCTGGTCAGCACCACGCTGACCGACGAGGCGACGCCGTCACCGTCGTTGGTCACCGGCAGCGTCACCTTGGCCGAGTCGCCGGGGTCGAGGAACGCGCCACCGTCGGTCGGGGTGACCGTCGGCTTCGCCGCGATGGCCCGCGGCTGGGGGCTGGCGCCGGTGTACTGCAGCACCTTGTCGGCGAGGATGACGCCCGCGCCGGTCAGGTTGTCGACGCCGGGAGCCTCGATGTCGACCGCGGTGTTGATCAGCGCGCTGCGGACCTCCGCGGGCGGCAGGCCCGGGTTGCCCGAGAGCACGAGCGCCGCGATGGCCGCCGCGTGCGGGGCCGCCGCCGAGGTGCCGTAGAACGGGTTGAAGCCGCCGACGCTGGTGGACACGCCGTCCGCCGCCGCGATCTCGGGCTTCTGCCGCACCTCACCACCGGTCGCGCTGACGTTCCCAGGCGTGATCGGCGTGCCGTCGGCCTGGTAGAACACGCGGCGCGGGCCGTCGGAGCTGAACCGCTCGGCCTTGCTGCCCGCACCGTAGGCGGCAGGGTAGGGACCGGCCGGGTTGGCCGGGTCGCCCGGCTCGAGCGCACGCGGGAACGCCTTCGCCGCGGGCACCGCGGCGACGCTGAAGGCGGCACGCGCGGCCGAGTGACCGAGGGTCATGCCGGGGGTGGCGTACGCCTTGAGGCCGTCGGCCGAGTCCTTGAACCGGCCACGCAGCGCGGAAAGCGACAGGTAGCGGTTCTCGCCGGAGAACTTCACGATCGCCAGGCGCAGCCCGGCGCCGCCGGCGGTGTTGACCCGTTCGTACGGGTCCTCGGTGCCGGTCTGGTTGTTCTGGCTGAAGCTGACGACGTTGCCGGCCGAGTTGATCAGGTACAGGTCGTAGTCGTTGCTCGAGTGACCCAGCGGGTCGGACCAGTGCAGGGTCACCGGGACGCCGGAGCCGGAGGCGTCGGAGAGGGGTTCGTAGATCTGCAGCCCGGTGCCCGGCGCGAAGTTGTGCGCGGTGCCCGCGTACTTGCCGATCGGCTTGCCCGAGTCGTTGAAGTCGCCTTCCCAGTGACCCGAGGTGCCGTTCGCGACACTGCCCTCGTTACCGGCCGAGGAGAAGTACAGCGCGCCGGCCGCGGTCACGTCGTTGACGGCCTGGGCGATGATCCAGTCCTGGAACGGGGATTCCTTGAAGTACAGGACATCGTCCACGATGATGTCGCAGTGCGCGTCGAAGCGCAGCTTGCGGATGTTGTCCGCGAAGCTGGCGTCGGAGTTGAACGCGGTCGCGAAACCGAGCGCCGCGTTGGGTGCGAGATCGTGGATGATCTCCAGCATCGCGGTGCCTTCGTCGCCCGAGCCCTCCTGGCCGGGGATGACGTCGACATTGGCGGGGAGTTCGCCCTTCGCCTGCGAGGCGGCGAGCGAGTTGACACCGTCGGACAGCGCGCAGACCTTCACGCCGATGCCGGAGATGCCGAACTGCTGGCGGGCGAGGTCGGCGTTGTGCGCCCGGTCGCCCTCGCTGGTGATGACCGCGGCGGCGTCGGCACTGGTGCGCGCCGACTTGGCGGCGGTGGCCTTGGCGATCTCGGCGGTCAGCCGCTTCGAAAGGTCTTCCTTGGACTCCGGAACGCTGCCGGGGTTCGCCTGGTTCGGGCCACCGGGGTTGGCGAGCTGTGAGGCGGTCATCGCACCGTCAGCGACCTCGACCCGGCGGACGTCACTCCGCTGGCTGATCTGCGTCACCGCGTCGAGTGAGAGCTC
This sequence comes from Amycolatopsis sp. NPDC059657, assembly GCF_042734395.1. NCBI lineage: Bacteria > Bacillati > Actinomycetota > Actinomycetes > Pseudonocardiales > Pseudonocardiaceae > Amycolatopsis > Amycolatopsis sp. NPDC059657. The sequence continues at coordinate 32,473 of NZ_JBHWEB010000031.1, forward strand.
GGCACGGATGCTGCCGGCCTTTTCGGACACCGCGCGGACGCCGGCGCCGAGCTTGACCAGAGTGTCGAGCAGGTCCTGCGACACCTTGTCGACCCTGATGTCGACGAGCGTGGTGCCGGCTGGAGAGAGTTCGGCCCCAGACTGAAGCTGCGGCACCGCCTGTGCGGACAGCGCGTGCTTCTGGATCTTCTGCTGGACCAGCAGCTTGCTGTCCACTTTGGACTCGGCCGCGGTCAGGCTCTTCTTCATCGCTTGCAGCGCACCGATTTGCTGCGCGGTGTTCTCCGCGATCGCGTCGGGTGCGATGACCGTCTCCGCCGACGCGGTCACGGGTGTCACTAGCCCCAGTGCGGCGATCAACGCCGCGGCCCCGGCCGCATAGGCCGTGGATCTTCCCCTAATCGTACGACTTGGACGCACGTACGCCTCCGGTTCTCCAGGCGCGTGCCCCGACTCACGCTCACTGATGCCGATGGTTACCGACTGGATCAACCTAGGTACACGGCGTTCACGGTGGCAGCACCCGTTAGAGTGACACCCACTCAGTGGGAGGAACGTTTTTTACGGGATTAGCCCGTTCAGAGCACGAAAGAGTCCGACCAAGGCTGGGAAGCCCGCCCTGACAACGCATCCAGCAGCGTGACCGCCTGCTTGTCGGTCAACGAAGCCACGAAGTCGACCACGGCGCGGCCACGCGCGAGCCCGCGCACGGCGTCGACGCCGTCCACCCGGTCACCGGTCGCGCCGACCAGCAACTCCGGCGCGGTACGGGCGAGTTCGCGGTATTCGCCATGCGCGAGTTCCACCAGGTCGTGCAACCGGCGCGGGAGCCGGTAAACCTCGTCGCGGTCACCGAGCCACGCTTCGAGCGCGTCGACCAGAGTGGACACCAGCGCCGCCTGCCCGCGTTGGTGCAGCGCGAGATCGGGGCGCAGCAGCACGAACCGGCGATGCACGAATTTCAGCACCTGAACCTCGTGCCATTGCGCGGTGTTCAACGTGACATGCCCCGACCGCGGTGGCGGCGAAGCGATCAGCGAAACGCCTTCGACGAGCCTGGAGGTCCACCGCGCGGAAAACGCGGCCGTCGCTTGTTCGGCCTCGAGCGAACCGTCGAAAGCGCTGCCGAGCAGGCCTTCCACCAACGCTTCGCGGACACGCGCCACCGATGCGCCGAACGCGTCGTCATCGACGATCCACGAGTCCTTCGCGTGCAGACGGCGGCGCAGCCGCTCGAGCGAGTACCCGGGGCGGCGGCTCCGTCCGGACACCGTCGCATCGTCCAATCGGGACAGTTCGCTGCGATGTTCGGCCCACTCGCCGAGCTCCGCGGCCACCGTCGCGTGCTGCAGAACGCCGATGCGGTGGAAGTCCTGCAGGTCGTGGATGGCGTAGGCGATGTCGTCGGCGGTGTCCATCACGGACGCTTCGACCGTCTGCTGCCAGTACTCGACCCTGGCCGCGAACGGCGCGCGCGCCTGCGCGAAGTCGTCGAGTTCGGTCACATAGGCGGAGAACTTGCTCGAGCCGGTGCCCGGTGCGTCGCCCGGCTCGGCCGCGCCGCGCGGCGGAACCTCCATCGTGGACGGATGCGGCACCGGCACGTGCAGCCGCGCCCACGGGTACTTCAGCACCGCGGCGCGCACGGCGGCGGTCAGGTCGAGCCCGGCGGCCGACGGGCCGCGCACATCGGTGGTGGTGATGATGCGGAACGTCTGCGCGTTGCCCTCGAAGCCGTCGGCGAGCCCGAACCGGTTGCGCGCGATGCGGTCCAGCGTCCGTTCGCCCAGATGCCCGAACGGCGGATGCCCGAGATCGTGCGCGAGCGAGGCGGCCTCGACGACGTCGGGATCGAGCCCGCCCAGCTTCTGCGCCAGGTCCGCGTCCGGCGAGCCGTTGATCCGCTCCGCGATGGCGCGCGCGACCTGGGCGACCTTGATGCTGTGCGTCAGCCGGTTGTGCAGCAGGCCGGAACCGCCGGCGCTGACCACCTGGGTCACCCCGCCGAGCCTGGCGAAGAACGGCGAGACGGCGATGCGGTCCCGGTCCGCGCGGGACGGGCTGCCCGCCAGGTCGGCGAACCCGGCGGTCTCACCGCCGGGGTCGCGCCGATGATCACGCGGGTCGAGTGCGGCCATGCGCATCACCGTATCCCCCGCGGGCATGATTCGATCGACGACGTGCCTGATGTCGTGATCGCCGGAGCGGGACCCGCGGGCTGGGCGCTGGCGTCGGCCTGCGCCCGGCTGGGCCTGGCCACCACCCTCGTCGACCCCGAGCCTCTTAGGCCTTGGCAAGCCACCTACGGGCTGTGGGCCGACGAGTTCCCGGACATCCCCGCGGCCGCGTCGCCGTCGGTCACCCTGGCACACGGGACCACCGAACACCGGCTCGATCGGCGCTATCTGGTGGTGGACAACACCGCACTTCGTGAATCGCTCACCGACTCGCGAGTGGATGTCCGGATCGGACACGTCACGGGCGCGGCCGTCGGACCGCACGGGGCGACGGTGACGATGCGCGAAGGCGGGCCGATCGCGGCCGCGGTGGCGGTCGACGCGACCAGCCATCGCCGCGCGCTCTCCGGCGGCCCGGTCCGCTGCACCGAGCAGACCGCGTACGGCGTGAAACTGACCGCCGAAGAGGCGTCCCGGCTGGTCCCCGAGGACACCGCGGTCTTCATGGACTGGGGCTCGGACGGCACCTTTCTCTACGCGCTCCCACTCGGCGACGGGCGCGTCCTCGTCGAGGAGACCTGCCTCGCACGTCGCCCGGGACTGCCGATCGAGGTGCTCGCCGGACGGTTGCACGCCCGTCTGGCCGCGGCCGGGATCGCCGTGCCCGACGCCACCGAACGCGTGCGCATCCCGCTGGACCTGCCGCGCCCGCGCGGTCTCGCGTTCGGCGTCGCCGCCGGGCTCGTGCACCCGGCGACCGGGTACAGCCTGGCCACCTCGCTCCGGCTCGCGCCGGTCGTCGCGGCCGCGCTCGCCGGCGGGCTCGGCGTGAATCCGGCGACCGCCGTGCGGGCGGCGCGCGACGCGATCTGGTCACCGCGCGCCCGGGCGGTGCACGCGCTGCGCGGCTATTGCCTGCGAGCACTGCTCAGGATGCCGCCGGAGCGTCTCGCCGGGTTCTTCGAACTGTTCTTCCGGCTGCCGATCGAGAGCCAGTGGGCGTTCACTTCCGGTCGCGAAGATCTCACCGGTACCGCCGGAATGATGACGGAACTTTTCCGGACGGCCCCCTGGGCGGTCCGGCGGCAGCTGATCGGGTGAACGCCGGTGCCAACGAAATGAACATCAGCCGACTTTGATTTCCCTTTCGCCGGGAACCGGCGACCATCGAACCGTGGGTATCGCCGCGAGTGTCCTCGAGAACACGGTCCGGTTCACCTTCCAGCCGCTGTACAGCCTGCACTCCGGTGGCGTCGTCGCGCTGGAAGCGCTGGCCCGCCCGGACAAGGGGACGGCGCGTGGCCTGCTGTCCACCGCGAGCCGCGAAGGCAGGCTCACCGAGACCGACATCGCGCTGGCCGCCGAGGCGGTCAAGCAGGAAGCCGAGCAGCACACGCTCCTGCCGTTGCACATCAACCTGACCGCGCCCTCGCTCGCCGCGCCCAAGCACGAATTCGAGCCGCTCCTGGACGCGCTGCTCACCGCGGGCAGGCGCACCCGTGAGGTGGTGCTCGAGATCGGGCCGCCGTTCTCCTACCTCAGGGGCGACAAAGCGCTCGCGGGCATGCAGCGGCTCAGCGAACTCGGCTTCCGGCTCGCTCTCGACGGCCTCGGCCAGGGCGACCTCCCGCTCGGCCTGCTCTCCACCGCCCCGGTCGACCTGCTGAAACTCGACCGCAGCGTGCTGCGCAGGCTGCCGGACGACCCGTCGGCCATCGCCGTGGTCGAGGCGCTGCTGCACTTCACCTCCCGCACGCACACCCGGCTCGTCGCCACCGGCATCGAGACCGAGGAACAGCTCGATGCCGTGGGCAAGCTCGGCGTGCGCATCGCGCAGGGCCACCTCTTCGCGCCTGCCGGTCCCGAACTCGAACTCGCCGGCCTGACCGGCTCCGCCATGCCGGAGCCCGACCAGCGGCTCGCGCCGGGCCCGCACACCGCTCCCCGCGTCCGCGACTTCCTGCGCCCGGCGAGCACGCTGCCGTCGACGGCGACCTGCGAGGACGTGCGCGCGGTGCTGGCGGTGGCCGACGGGCCGTCCGGCATCGTCGGCGTCGACGAGCACTACCGTCCACAATGGTCGATCAACCGCACGCGTTTCCTTTTGGCGGTCACAGGTCCGTACGGCCACGCGTTGCACGCCAAGCGCGGCGCGGAGCGTCTTGCCGACGCGCCGCACACCATCCACGCCGAGGCGAGCGCGCTGGAGTTCCTGGAACTGGTGACCGACGCGGACTGGAGCCGCACCGGCGACGACGTGATCGTGGTCGACGACACCGGCCGCTGCCTCGGTGTCGTGCTGGTGACCGAGGTCGTGCGCGGCGTCGCCGAGGTCAAGGTCGAGGAGGCCGCCGCGCTGAGCCCGCTCACCCGGCTGCCGGGCAGTGACACGGTGGCCCGCGACGTCGACCGCCGCATCGCCCAGTACGAGCCGTTCGTGGCGGCCTGGCTCGACGTCGACTCGTTCAAGACGGTCAACGACACCATGGGTTTCGCGGCCGGTGACGACCTGATCCGCGCGCTCGGCCGGACGCTCACCGAGCTGGCTTCCCGGATGCGCCGGATGACCGTCAGCCATGTCGGCGGCGACGATTTCCTGGTCGCCTGCGATGTCGACGAGATCGGCACCGTGGCAGGCACGCTGCTGGACACCCCGTGGTCGGCGGAGGGCATGCCGGTGACGGTGTCGCTGGCGACGCTGGTCTGCGGCAGCCGCACGATCGGTTCGTACCGTGAGGTGTCCCGGTTGCTCGCGCCGCTGAAGAAGCGCGCGAAGGCGGTGCCGGGGTCGAGCTGGGTGCTGGGCAGGCCGGGTGCCGAGCGCATCGAGGTCCTGCGCGGGATCGGCAAGCAGCGCGACCGGTCGAGCTCCCTCATTCGGCAGGCTTGACGAACCCCGACTCGTAGGCCTTGATCACGGCCTGCGTGCGATCACGCGCGCCGAGTTTCGCGAGCACGTTGCCGACATGGGTTTTGACCGTTTGCACGCCAAGGAAAAGCGTGCTGGCGATTTCCCCATTGGACAGTCCACTCGCGACCAGCCGCAGCACTTCCTGTTCGCGTTCGGTGAGGTTCGCGCGGACCAGCCGGTCACCGGTGGCCTGCCCGTTGCGCGCGGCGAGGCGCCGGATCGCGGCGGGGAACAGCAGCGACTCCCCCGCGTGCACGGTCCGGATGGCGCCGACGATCTCCTCGCCCCGCGCGCGTTTGAGCACGAACCCGCTCGCGCCGACCCGCAGCGCGTCGTAGACGTAGTCGTCGTTCTCGAAGGTGGTCACCACGATCACCTTCGGCGGCTTTTCGGTGGCGGACATCAGATGCGCGGTCGCGGTGATGCCGTCCACATCGGCCATCCGCACGTCCATCAGCACCACGTCCGGTCGCAGTTTCGCCACCAGGCCGGGCACTTCGGCGCCGTCGGCCGCCTCGCCGAGCACCGCCAGGTCCGGCTCGGAGTCGATGATCGCCCGCAGCCCGGCCCTGATCAGCTGCTCGTCGTCGACCAGCAGCACCCCGATCGTGCTCACCATGCCAGCCTCACCCGCACCTCCCAGCGATCGCCCGCACGTCCGGCCGTGAACTCCCCGCGCAGCACGTCGACCCGTTCGGCGAGCCCTCGCAGCCCACGTCCGCCGGACCGCCGCGCGCCGGGCTCGGCCGCGCCCAGCGGGTTGCCGACAGCGATCTCCAGCCGCCCGGCCGCGGCGTCGACGACCAGCCCGACCGGGACCTTACCGGCGTGCCGCAGCACGTTGGTCAGGCATTCCTGCACGATCCGGTACGCCTCCCTCGACACCACCGGCGGCACCGCGGTGAGGTCACCACGAAGATCGGCTTCGACGTCCAGCCCGGCGAGTCCGGTGGCCTGCAGCAACGAGGGCAACTCGGCGAGCCCGGCCTGCGGCGTCCGCGTCTGCCTCGCTTCCTCCCGCAGCAGCCCGAGCACGTGATCGAGATCGTCGAGCGCGGACCTGGCCGAGTCCTCGATCGCTTCCAGTGCCTTCTCGGTGAACTCGAGATCGGAGCGCAGTGTGCGCCGCGCGGCGCCTGCCTGGATGGTGACCACGCTCAGCGCGTGCCCGACGGAATCGTGCAGCTCACGCGCGAGCCGGTTGCGCTCGGCGAGCTGCCCGGCGCGGCGTTCCAGCTGCGCGATCCGCTCGGCGGCGGTCACGTCGAACAGCAGCCGCGCGGCCTTGGCGAGCGTGCCGCCCGCGGCCCACACGAGGTAGATCAGCGCGATGAGCGACAGGAAGAGCAGGGCGGGCAACCAGGTGCCCGGCCATCCTTTTTGGACTTTGGGCGTGTCTGGCCCGGTACCGATCGACAGCTCGCCGGTGAACAGTCCCGCGACGGAAAACGCCAGCAGCACAGGCAAAGTGAGACTGAGCAGGCTGACCAAGCCACCGACGAGCACATGCGCCATGAACATCGCCGCCATGCGCACCCGGCCGGTGTCCTTGCCGAAGGTCGCGTCCGGCACCGGATCGTCGAGCAGTTCCCGGATCGCGGCGCCTTCGAGCACCCGCACGGCGGGGATCAGCGAGGACCCGGCCATCACCACGAGCGCGAGCCCGCCCCCGAGCGGCAGCGCGTACCCGAAACTCGTGGCGATCGGCAGCAGTGTGGGCGCCAGCACCGACGCGAACAGCAGATACGGCACCAGCAACGCACCGCCGAGGATGAAGTACACCCACCGGCGATACGTCGCCCGGTCGAGCACCGGCCCCAGTATCCGCACGCCGTGATCGTCCCAGACGCGCGATCCAGGCGCCTCACTCCCAGGAGGGAGCTACGCTGTGCTTTCTAAGAAAGGGTCCTGAACTCCTGCGCAGCGGCGGTCAGGCCGTTGATGAAGTTCTGCTTCACCTGCGCGGCTTCCCGTGTGTCCGGCTTGGCGTTCAGGCACGAGGTGCCGGGGCCGTGCCCGGACATGAGCTCCGAGCAGGGGCCGGTGTAGTGATCCGGCAGGCCCAGGTTGTGGCCGATCTCGTGCGCGATGATCCGCGTCGGGCTGTACTGGCCTGCCTGGACGGTGTCGATCACGATCGTGCCCCGGCCGTGGCCGTTGGTGTTCGTGTAGGAGCCGCCACCGGTGACCTGGCGGAAGGTGATGGTGCCGGTGCTGCGCTTCACCAGCTTCACGTTCGGCACCGCGGCGTTCCAGTTGGCGATGGACTGATCGAGTTGCGCCTGGTAGCCCGGCAGGCCCGCCGGGTTGAGGTAGATGGTGGTGGTGACCGCCGCCTCCGCGCCGGGTGCGGAGACCAGCACCGGCGCCGCGATGGCCATGGCCACCCCGAATGCGCGCGCGAACCCGCGTCCGTTCATTGTTTTCTCCCTTTCACTGCCTGGGCGGAATGTGGGAAAGAAAGCAACCGCGCTCGCTGACGTTAGGGCTCGGTTAACGACGGCGGCCACGTCCGAAAGTAGGGGACTCACTCTCGAGAGGGAGGCGAGCCCACCTCGGGTACCGGGCGCGCGCGACGTTTCGATGGTCTGATCTTGGCGTGACCTCGCTGCTTCTCGGGCTGCTGACCCTGCCGACCTACCTGCTGATGCTGTGGCCATTGGTGGCCGCTTCCCGCCGGGTGCTCGGCGTGCACATCCGCGCGTCGCGCGCGCTGCTCGGCGCCGGCTTCGGCTGGCTGACCGCCGGCGGGGTGCTCGCCGCGATGCCGCAGGACGCGATCCGGAACCCGAAACTCTTCGCCGCACTGCTGATTCCCGTTGCGGGCAGCGCTTTTCTCGCAACCCTGCTGTTCCTGTTCGTCGCCGAGTTCGCGGCGCCGAGCGGCGAGGGCATCGGCCTGCTCGGGCGCCTGCGGTCCATCCGCGACCGGATCGGCCGGGCACGGCGCTACTCGCAGATCAGCCGGATCGCGGTGCGCCACGGTCTCGGCCCGTATCTGACCGGCCGCCGCGATCCCGGCGCCGCGCGTCACGCGAAATTGGCCCGTTCACTGCGGCAGGCGCTCGAAGAAAGCGGCGTCACCTTTGTCAAACTTGGGCAATTACTGTCGACTCGTCCTGATTTGCTGCCACCCGCGTTCATCGACGAATTGAGCAAACTGCAGGATCAGGTCGCCCAGGCGCCCGCGGCGGAAGTCCAGCAACTCCTGCGCGACGAACTCGGCGCGTCCCCGGAAGAGGTCTTCGCCGAATTCGACCCCACACCGCTCGCGGCCGCCTCCATCGCCCAGGTCTACCGCGCGAAACTGCGGTCGGGCGAGGACGTGGTCGTCAAGGTCCAGCGGCCCGGTGTCCAGCAGGTCGTCGACCGCGACCTCGACATCGTCCGCCGCGTCGCGGCCTCACTCGACCAGCGCGCGAAGTGGGCACACGCACTCGGCGTCATCGACCTCGCCGAAGGATTCGCCGAGGCATTGGCCGAAGAACTCGACTTCCGTGTCGAGGCCCGCAACATCGCGGCCGTGTCGGCGGCCTACGACTCGGCCGAGATCGGCCTGCCCACCGTCCACAAAGAACTGTCCACAGACCGCGTGCTGGTCATGCGCCGGCTCGACGGCCTTCCACTCGCCGCGGCGAAGGATGCTGTGCCGCTTGAAAAGCGTTCGGCGCTGGCCAAGTCCCTTTTGGACTGCCTGCTGCGCCAGGTGATGCTGCACGGCGTGTTCCACGCGGACCCCCACCCCGGCAATGTGCTCCTGCTGTCCGACGGCAGGCTCGGCCTACTCGACTTCGGCTCCGTCGGCAGGCTGGATTCGAGCCTGCGCGGAGGTCTCCAGAACCTCCTGCTCGCACTCGATCGAGGCGACGCGGCAGCCATGCGCGACGGCCTGCTCGAGATCGTCGACCGCCCCGACGAGATCGACGAGCGCCGCCTCGAACGCGCGCTCGGAGCGTTGGTGGCCAAGCATTTCCACCACGGCCAAGCCCCGGACGTGGAGATGTTCACCGACCTGTTCCGCGTGGTCGCCGAGTTCAGGCTCGCCGTGCCCGCCCCGGTGGCGGCGGTGTTCCGCGCACTCGCCACCATGGAAGGCACCCTCGCGCTCCTCGCACCGGGCTTCGACATCGTGGTCGAGTCACGCGCCTTCGCCACCGCGCAGATCGGCGCGGGTCTGCGCCCGGATTCCTTGCGGCGCACCGTCTCCGACGAGCTGATGACCCTGCTCCCGGTGATCCGCCGTCTCCCCCGCCGCCTCGACCGCATCGGCAGCGCGCTCGAGGAAGGCAGGCTTTCGGTCAACGTGCGCCTGTTTTCGGACGAGCGCGACCGCAAGGTGATCACCGGCCTGGTGCACGAGCTCCTGCTCGCGTTCGTCGGAGCCGCGACCGGGCTCATGGCGGTGCTGCTGCTGACGAGCACCGCGGGCCCGCGCGTCACCGCGGACCTCACGCTCAACCAAGCCTTCGGTTACAACCTGCTCGTGATCAGCGCACTGGTGGGCCTGCGGCTGCTTTTCGTCGTCTTCCGCCAGCACGGACCGCGAACACGATCACCCCGATGACGCCGACGCCCGCGACGATCCCGCCCAGCAACACCAGCGTCCGCAGCATGGGCAGCCCATTGTCCACTTCGGACTTCGCGCCCAACCCGGCAAACGCGGCCGTCGGTTCCAGCAGCTCCGGCGCCAGTACGTTCCCGGTAGCGACCACCCGCCCCCGCAATGCCGACAGCTTGACGCTCCCACCGCCGGGACCGTCCGCGAACAGCCGCGAGTCGACGGCGCCATCACGATCATCCCCCGCCAAGAACACCGAATCCGGCGCCACCGTGGCCTCGAACGCCATCTGGCCCGCCGACGGGATCGTCGCGTACGTCTCGACGATCTCCGTGCCGTTCACCGTGATGTGGCCCTTGTCCGTGCAGCAGCCGACCTTGTCCCCCGCGATCCCGATGATCCGCGTGACCCCCAGGCCCTGATCCGCGCCGGGCTCTCCCGTGAGCGCGCCCAGGTCCACGATCACGATGTCCCCGCGCCGGTACTCGGCCGTGCCCTTGGCGTCTTTCGCCAGCAGCACCGCCGACTTCGCGAAGGTCGCTCCCATGGCGCCGCCCGGGTACACCAGCCGCTGGTAGCCGAGCAAGCTCACGAAGCCGTACCCCGCAAGGCCGAGCCCGACGAGTGTCACGACGATCATGGCGAGCAGTGCTACGGACACCCGCCTGCGCGCGGGGCGAGGCGGCGGGTCGAACGCGGTTTCGGTCACGCCGCATCTTATGCGGCCCGATCGGCGACGCAGACCTTCCCGGTGCAGCCCTGCCCCGTAACTCCAACGAGTGAATCTGTGCGCAATGCGCACGAAATAGTGGCGGCCAGTGTCTCATGCCTCTACATTCGAACGTATGAGCGAACAACGAAGACGCATCAGTCCCTACACAGACCTGCCGCCGTCGGCGCTTCTCGCGGCAGACCTGTCCCCACTCAGCGCCGACGGCCACCTGGACGTGATCGCGGCGGCCGACGAAGCCCGCTCCCAGGCCGAAGCCGCCTACCTGCGCGGCGTCGACGGTTTCGCCGAGACACTCCGCGATCCCAGAGAGGCCGTGGATCTCCTGGCGGTCGAGCGCAAGATCTCGACCACACGCGCGGACCGCGACATCGCGTTGGCCCACAAACTCATGCACCTGCTTCCCGCCACCTTCAAGGCGCTGGCCGAGGGCAGGCTCAACCGCGCCCGAGTCGACATGATCGACCGCGCCACCACTGGGTTGTCCGACGAGACCGCCCGCGCCGTCGACGCCGCGATCAGCCCGCTCGCCTGGCTCAAGAACCCACAGCAGCTCGGCTACCTCCTCCGCCGCACCATCCTCACCATCGACCCGCAAGGCGCGGCCCACCGCCGAGCCATGGCGAAAAAGAACCGCAGCGTCTCCGTCGAGAACGACTACGACGGAATGGCCACCCAGCACTGGCACGACACGGCCGAGAACATCCACGCGGTCCAAGACCGCATCGACACCATCGCCCGCGAGCTCCGCCGCAAGCGCGACCCCCGCACCATGAACGAGCTCCGCGCCGACATCATGCGAGACCTGTTACTGGGCAAGTACTCCAGCAAGACCGTCGCCCACGTCTACGTCACCGGAAACGCCTCGACCATCCTCGGCCTCGACGACCTCCCCGGCACCCTGCGCGGCTACGGCCCCATCACCGCCGACCAGCTCCGCGAGATCGCCTTGGGCCTGCAGGCCACCTGGACCGGCGTCCTCGTCGACGACGGCGGCTACCCCAAGAAAATGGCCGAAAAGAAGTACCGCCCCAGCGCGGCCCTCAAGGAATTCGTCCAGCTACGCGACAACACCTGCACCTTCCCGGCCTGCTACCGCGTAGCCGACAAGACCGACTACGACCACCTGCGCCCCTGGCACCTTGGCGGCCCCACGGACAGCGCCAACGGCAGATGCGAATGCCGCCGCCATCACCTCGCCAAGCATTCCGGCCGCTGGAAGGTCGAGGTCGGGGCAGACGGCGAAGACATCTGGACTTCCGCGACGACGCGGCGCAGCTACTCCAAGACCCGCGAGCCCCTGGCCTTCGCGATGTAGTGTCCGGCTCCGCCAGGCCGAGAAGTCGTGAACCGCTTCACCATCTCAGGCAACGGCTCAACCCCGATCCCCACACCAGCGGAGCGCCCTCAGGCCAGGCGCGCACGCTCGTCGATCAGGTACGTTGGCTTGCCAAGGAACGGGTCACTCGCCGCAGAGCCGGCAACAAAGTTCAGCGTGTCGAGCCGGTACGACCAAGACCCGTCACAGCATCCGACGAAACGGTAGTTGATCTGCCAGCGCAGCCACTCGCCCGGCGCGAGCGCCACCGGCGGAGGACGGTGCCGCCGATACGGCCTGCCGAATCCGGAGGCTTTGAGCTGAACATGGAGCACGCCGTCTCCTTGCCGCAGCGCGACATCGGCGGGCAAGTGTGCACTCGTGCACATGCGCGGCTCGAACCCGTCGCGCTCATGCATCGACACTTCGTGCACCGGTTCTGTGCCGAGCACGGGAAACGCAACCGGGGCAGCATTACGGCGCGCCGCCCCGGCACCACCCCGTGACGCCTTGGTCCACGACGTCCGCACCCACTGCACCTGGAAGTCCACCTGACGATTCTGACGACTTCACACGGGATGCGCACCGGCTTTTTCGACAAAGGCGGACGAAGTGGAGCGAGTCGGCTCCCTTGCTCGCCCACCAGACCGATTCCCGCTACCTGCCGAATTAGCGCGAGTAAAGCACCCGCCGAGAAGTCGTGAACCGCTTCACCATCTCAGGCAACGGCTCAACCCCGATCCCCACCCCAGCGGGCACCCGCACATGCCCATCCTCCACAACGAACGGCTCAGTCAAGTCCTCGGCGAAATACCGGCTCGAAGCGGAAAGGTCACCCGGCAGCACAAAACCCGGCAGCGCCGCCAAAGCCAGGTTCGGCCCACGCCCGATCCCCGTCTCCAGCATCCCGCCACACCACACCGCGACCCCGTTCGCCACCGCGACATCATGGATCCGCCGGGCCTCCAGGTACCCACCGACCCGCGCGGGCTTCACGTTGATGATCCGGCAAGCATCCATAGCGAGAGCGGTGGCCGCGTCCCGGGCCGAGGTGATCGACTCGTCAAGGCAGATCGGCGTCCGCATCCGCTGAGCCAGCAACGCATGGCCGCGCATGTCGTCCTCAGGCAACGGCTGCTCGATCAGCAACAGGTCGAACTCGTCAAGCCGACGCAAATGCGCAGCGTCCGCCAGCGAGTAGGCCGTGTTCGCGTCCACCTGCAGCGGAACCTCGAACCCGAACCGCTCACGAACCGCACGCACCGGCGCGACATCCCAGCCAGGCTCGATCTTGAGCTTGATCCGGACGTAGCCCTCGCTCAGATACCGCTCGACATCATCCAGCAGCTCAGGTAAAGACGCTTTGATACCAACGGAAACCCCCGCTGGAACTCGATCAGCCGTCGCACCCAGGTAAGTACCCAGAGACATCGAGCAGCCACGAAGCTCCGCGTCCAAGACCGCCGTCTCCAGCGCTGCCTTCGCCAAATGATGCCCCTTGACGAACGCCATCGCGGGCCCCAGCCGAGCAGCAGACACCTCAGGCAGGGCAACGACACTCGGCACCAGACAAGAAGCGAGCACGATCTCCGCGCCTGCTACGAATTCCGAGCAGTACAACGGTTCCGGGTCGGCCGCGAACTCCGACCAGCCCTCGGCGCCGTCGGCGACGACGCGCACGAGGAACGTGTCCTTGCTCGTCATCGTGCCGAACGAGGTCCGGAACGGTGACACGAGCGGGATCGAGACGTGTACCAGTTCGACCAGGTCGATTTTCACGAGCCCGCTCCTCTGAGGGTGTACCAGCCGTCGCGGGACATCCCGACGACCCGATAGCCGCGGTCGAACGCGCCGGTGAACACCCCGCGCACCGCATTACGCCAGGCGAAAGCCGTTTCCGGGTCACGGCCGCGCAGCTCCACGATGTCCGGGGGGACCCGGCAAAAGAGCAGGTCGTCGCGATAGGCCGTGAGCGGCTTGCCATCGGGGGCGGTCAAGTCGAACGACGCGCCCGCGCGATCGTGATCGAGGGCGGGCGCGGCCGCGGACAGGTCCCAGCGGGCGGTCAAGCGGTCGCTTTCGTCGCCGGCGTTGAGGCCGTCGTTCATCGGGCCGTAGAAGTCGACCAGGTACTCGATGCCGACCGCGCCGAGTTTCGCCATGTTGAACCTCGCGTTCCGGCCGACCAGCGGGTCGAAGGTCCACGACATGAACAGCGCGCCTTCCCGCAACGCCCACACCCGCTGCGCTTGCTTCAGCGCGAAGCCGACTCCGCGGTCGGACGACGAGGCGCCGGCGAGCAGCGAATAGACCGCGCGCTCGCGAGGCGGCTCGAAGACGGCCACGGCCGCACCCGCGAGCCGGTCGTCGGCGTACGCCGCGATGACGGAGCCGCCCGCGTGCACAAGGCTGCGCAGTGTCTCGGCGGGCAGCGGCTCGTCGGGCGTCCGCCAGACCTCCGCGAAGAACCCGGCGACCCGAGCGATCCCGTCGACGTCCTCGACCAGCCGGACCCGGACGCCGGCCGCGACCGCCGCTTGCTGAGCCACCGTTTCCGCGTTCACCCGTCCGAGTCTGGCCAAGAACACCACCTACTCGAACTGGCCGGTCCGCCAACAGCGGTACTCGCTCATTGGCGTTCCGGCCAACGAGGCGGGGTACCGTATTTGACCGTGACCCTCGAATCGGATCGGCCGAGCACGCTCGCCGCGCTGGTCGATGTGCTTGGCGAGGCGGTGATACGGCTGGTCACCGCCATGGATCGCGAGGTACGTGCGGCGATCCTGTTCGACGCGCAGGCTCCGCTGCCCGAAACCCGCGACGGGCTGCTGCTGGCCGTCGGCGTCACCCAGCGCGCGGCGCGGGCTGTGATCCGCGACGCCGCGAAGGCGGGCTTCGCCGGTGTCGTGATCAAGGACTACGGCGAGCCGCTCGGCGACCTCGCGGCCACCGCCGAACGGGCGGGGATCGGGCTGCTCGCCGTCGGTGACGAGGTGCCGTGGCACAGCGCCCACCTGCTGATCTCGTCGACGCTGTCCACCGGGGCGACCGGGGCCGCGACCGGGCCCGCGCTCGGTGACCTGTTCGCGCTCGCCAACGCCATCGCGGCCGCCTCCGGTGGGGCGACCGCGATCGAGGACCCGCAGCAGCGCATCCTCGCCTACTCGACGCTGCGCGGGCAGGACGTCGACGACGACCGGCGGCAGGGCATTCTCGGCAGGCAGGTGCCCGGCGGCGACGCCAACACCGAGCAGTACCGGATCCTGTTTCACGGCAACGAGGTCCGGCATTTCCCCGCGCTCGGCGACGGCCTGCCCCGGCTGGCGGTGCCGGTGCGCGCGGGTGGCGAGGCGCTGGGCTCGATCTGGGTGGTCGACAGCGGCTCGCTCGCGCCGAACGCCGAGGAGGTGCTCAGCGGATCGGCGGCGACGGCCGCGCTGCATCTGCTGCGGATCCGCGCCACCGAGGAACTCGCCCGCCGCCATCAGGGCAGGCAGCTGCGAAGGCTGCTCGAAGGCGAAGCTGGCCCGTCCGATGTGGACGAGGACGTTCCGGTCAGGGTGGCGGCGTTCGCGATCACCGGTTCGGAGTCAGGCCCTGGCCGCGAACAGGCGACGCTCAGGTTGCTCGATCTTGTCGCGTTGCGCTGCGAAGCACGCTACGGCCGTCAGTCCTGTGTCCTCATCGGACGGACGGTCTACGCATTGCTCCCCGGCAAGGACGATCAGCGCAAACTCGCCGAAGACATCGTCGCGCAAGCGTTTTCGTCCTTGCGCGTTCCCGTCGTCGCCGGGCTCGGCGGTGTCGTCGCGACCCCGGCCGATGCCGCCCAGTCCCGCGAGGACGCCGACTTGGTGCTGCGCGTGGTGCCTCAGGCCGAGGTCGCCACCGTCGAAGACGTCAGTGGCCAGGTCGCCATCCTCCGCTTGAGAGCGGCGCTCTCCACCGATACCCGGCTACGGCAAGGGCTGTGGCAACGGCTCGTCGACCACGACGAGCGGCACGGCACCGAACACGCCAGGACCGTGCTCTGCTATCTCGACTCCGCCTGCGACGTCGCCGCCACCGCGCAGCGGCTCGCCGTGCACCCGAACACCTGCCGCTACCGGTTGCGCCAGATGCAGGACCAGCTCGGCTTCGACCTGGCCGACCCCGACGAGCGCCTCGTGCTGTGGCTTCAGCTGCGGACGCTGGCCGGGATCAAGCTACCGGGTCGTTGAGCCGGGACCGCTTGATGCCGTAACCGAAGTACAGCGCCAGCCCGCCGACCATCCACAGCCCGAACGCGACCCAGGTGATCGCGCCGAGGCTGAACATCATGTACACGCAGAACCCGACTCCGAGCAGCGGCGTCACCGGCGAGAACGGCACGCGAAACGTCCGCCGCGCGTCCGGGTTGCGCCGCCGCAGCAGGATCACGGCCAGGTTCACCAGCCCGAACGCGAACAGCGTGCCGATGCTGGTCGCGTCGGCGAGGCCGCCGAGCGGGACGAACGCGGCGAGCACCGCGATGAACAGCGACACCAGCACGGTGTTCGCCGCCGGCACGCCCTTGCGGTTGACCTTGGCGAACACACCGGGCATCAACCCGTCGCGCGACATGGCGAACAGGATCCGCGTCTGTCCATAGAGGACCGTGAGCACCACGCTGGAGGTCGCCACGACCGCGCCTGCCGAGAGCAGCACCGGCCAGATCGAGCCGCCTCCCGCGGCGTCGGACAGCACCTGGCTCAGCGCCGCTTCGGCGCCTTCGAACCGGCCCCACGGCATCGCGCCGACGGCAGCGAGCGCGACCAGGCAGTACAGCGCGGTGATGATCACCAGCGAGAGCACGATGGCGCGCGGCAGGTCGCGCTGCGGATTCTTCGCCTCCTCGCCCGCGGTCGACGCGGCGTCGAAACCGATGTAGGAGAAGAAGAGTTTCGCGCCGCCCGCACTCATCCCGGCCAGTCCCAGCGGAAAAAACGGGGTGAGATTCCCGGCGCGCAACGCGGTGAACGCGACCGCGCAGAACATCAGCAGCGCGCCGATCTTGATCGCGACCATGACCGCGTTGACCCGCGCGCTCTCCTTCGCGCCGCCGAGCAGCACGACCATCGCGAGCACCACCACCGCGACCGCGGGCACGTTGACGACCCCGCCCGCGCCTGGCGGCTGGCTGAGCGCGTCCGGGATCGCGAAGCCGAACAGCAGTTGCAACAGCTCGTTCAGGTACTGGCCCCAGCCGACCGCGACGGCCGCGACGGACACCCCGTATTCGAGGACCAGGCACCAGCCGCAAACCCACGCGATGAGCTCGCCGAGCGTGGCGTAAGTGTACGAATAGGACGATCCCGATGCCGGGATCATGCCCGCGAGTTCCGCATAGGACAGTGCGGAGAACAACGCGGTGATCCCCGCCAGCACAAAGGAGATCACGATCGCCGGGCCCGCGACGGGCATCGCCTCGCCCAGCACCACGAAGATCCCGGTGCCTAGCGTCGCGCCGATGCTGATCATCGTGAGGTGCCCGAGGCCGAGCGAACGCTTGAGGCCGTGCGCGGGCTCGGACATCAGGTCTTCGAGCGGCTTGCGGCGCACGAGCCGGGTACGCAGCCTGGTTCCAACCTGCTCCACCACACCGGGTCCCTTCGTAGGTGTTCAGAGCAGGGTGCGCCAGGCCACCTGGTCAGGTGACTGGCGAAACCGCCAAACACTGGCCACCGCACTTGGCCGATCAGCTAACGGGCTCAGCCGAGCAGCTGCTGGATCGCCTGCCGCGCGTCGTGGACCTGCGACTTCACCGTGCCGAGCGGGCTCGCCAGCTCCTCGGCGATCTCGGCGTAGGTGAGCTGGGAGATGTCGCGCAGGATGAACGGCCGAACGACCTGCGGCTTGGTCGCTTCGAGCTTCTCGAGCGCGTCCAGCAGGTCGAGCCGCGAGCCCGCGATGACGCTGGTCGTGCGCGGATCGGGCCGCAACTCGAGGAGTTCGTCGCTGAACTGCCGATCCGAGCGTCGCTTCAACGAGCGGTACGTGCTCAAGGCGCTGTTGGACACGATGGTGTGCAGCCAGGTGCTGAACTTGCTGCGCCACTGGAACTCCCCCAGGTTCGCGGCGACTTTCAGCAGCGCGTCCTGGCAGGCTTCCTCGGCGTCCTGGCGGCAGGGCAGGAACCGCGCGCAGCGACGCAAGACCTCGGGTTCGATGCGGCGCAGCAGCCGATCCATCGCCGCCGGATCGACCGCGGCCTCGGCCGCCAGCGTCTCGACGTCCGCGTCCATCCCCCGCGCCCCCTCGTACCGATTAGCATTCAGGCGGGGAATCGTATCCGGGGGTGGATCATCGAACAGATCGGGCGCTATCCCGTCGAGCGCCTGCTGGGGGCCGGCGCGTTCGCGTCGGTGTGGCTGGCGCGCGACGAGGAACTGGGGTCGCCGGTCGCCATCAAGCTGCTGGCGGACAATTGGGCGTCGCGGCTCGACGTGCGCGAACGGTTCTTGACTGAAGCGCGGCTGCTGCGCCAAGCCGACTCAGAGCGGGTACTGCGTGTGCTCGACATCGGTGAGCTGCCGGACGGTAGGCCGTACTTCGTCACCGACTTCGCCGACGGCGGCAGCCTCGAAGACCGTCTTGACGGGCCGATGCCCGCCGACGAGGCGCTGCCGATTCTCCTCGACGTGGCCGAATCCGTCTGTGTGCTGCACGCGATGGACGTCGTGCACCGCGACCTCAAACCGTCCAATGTGCTCTTCCAGGGTGAGCGGGTGGTGCTCGCGGATCTGGGTCTCGCCAAGGCATTGGCGCAGAGTTCCGGCTTGACCCAGATGGCGGGCTCGCCCGGTTACATGGCGCCCGAGCAATCGAGGCAAGCCGGGGTCGTCGATGAGCGCACTGACGTTTACGGCCTCGGCGCGCTCGCGCATCGGCTGCTGACCGGCACGATCGTCGGCGACCCGGACGCACCGCCGATCCCGAAATCACTCGACGGCGCCATCCGCAAGGCCCTCCAGCCCGATCCCGCGAAGCGCTGGCCGACGATGCGCGCGCTCGCCGACGAGCTACGTGGCGACCTCCCGCGCAAGCGGTCGAAGCGAGTGCTGGTCGTCTCGCTGTGCGCGACACTGGTACTCATCGGCGCAGGCGCGGTGTGGTGGCTCGTACCCCGCGACGCCGGTACGCAGACGGCCGCGGTGGCCAGTTCGGCACCGTCGACCACAGCCGAACCGACCCCCGCGCCCACGACGACGGCAAGCTCCTCGCAACCGCCTTCGAGTTCTTCGTCGTCCTCGAGTCCGGCACCGCCGAGTTCGACGAAAACCCCGGTGGACCCGAAACTGTGCACCGCCGCGGAGGTCAAGGTGACCCACAACGAAGCGGGCGCCGGTCTGGGGAACGACATCCGCTGGGGCGCGGGGCTGTTCTTCGAGGCCAAGACGCGGGCCTGCGACGTGGACGGCTACCTCACGGACTTCCGGCTCGTGACCACGGACGGCAAGGTGCTGCCCCGCAAGCTCGGCGACGGCACCGGAGCACCCTCGCGGGTCACCCTCACCGTGGGCACCGGTGGCGCCCCTGGTGTCACGGCCGAGGTTTCGCTGAACTGGTCTGTCGAGAACAACACCGACGGTTCCGCACCGCCGACGCCGGCCCGCGCCGAGTTCCGCCTGCCGGGTTCGAGCACGTGGATCAGGGTGCCGTGGGGAATGGGCCCGGTCAGCGACCGGATACCGGTGGAGGTCGGGCCGTTCGGGCCCGCCGTGAACTAGGTCACAGAACTCGTCCCAACTTTCCGCTCCCCAGCGGCATCTCACCTGAGGTCAGACACAAACCACTTTGGGGAGAAGATCATGGGGATCAGGACCAAGCTCACCGCGCTGGCTCTCGCGGGCATCGCCGCCGCGGCTGTCTTCACCGGCGCGACCTCGGCCGAGGCGGCGGTCAAGAAATGCGACTGGACGGACATCCAGCTCGATGCGAACGGCCCGGACAACCACAACGGCACCAAGGGATCCGGCCTGTTCTTCGGCACAGTCGCCCCGACCTCGCAGTGCTCGATCACCGGCCATGTCTATGACGTACGACTGCTGAACGAAGACTGGGAGCCGATCCCCGCGATCGCGACCCGCGACACCTACTGGCCGGTCGAGAAGATCATCGTCGACGGCTATGGAGGCGCCGAAGTCGGTCTGCACTGGACTGACGGCGACACCGTGCCCGCTTACTTGGAGATCCGCCTGGCAGGCGCCGAGGAGACGAACGCGGTGCGCTGGATGGGTGGCGGCATCGATCTGAGCAAGCCGCTCTTCCACGCCGCCATCCACGGCCCGATGAACTGAAAACGCGTGAAGGGAGCCTTCACCAAGCCAAGCTTGGTGAAGGCTCCCTTCACAAAAAGTCAGACAGTGAAACCCAAGGCGCGCAGCTGCTCGCGGCCGTCCTCGGTGATCTTCTCCGGGCCCCACGGCGGCATCCAGACCCAGTTGATCCGGAAGTCGCTCACCAGGCCACCGGAGCCGCCGCCGGTCAGCGCGGCCGCGGTCTGGTCCTCGATGACGTCGGTCAGCGGGCAGGCCGCCGAGGTCAGCGTCATGTCGATGGTGGCCGAGTTGTCCGGCTCGACGCGGATGTCGTAGATCAGGCCGAGGTCGACGACGTTGATGCCCAGTTCGGGGTCGACGACGTCGCGCAACGCCTCTTCGACGTCCTCGAGCTTGGCCAGTTCGACGGCGGGCTCGACCTGGTCCGGCAGGTCGGCGGCGGTGCGACCCTCGCGGTGTTCAGGGGTCTCGGTCTCGGTCATGCCGTTTCAACTCCACTATCGGTTCGGGCTACCGCGTCTTTGAAGGCCATCCAGCCGAGCAACGCGCACTTGACGCGCGCGGGGTACTTCGCGACGCCGGCGAAGGCGATGCCGTCTTCCAGCACGTCCTCGTCGGGCTCGATCTGTCCTCTGCCCTGCATCAGCTCGACGAACGCGTCCATGGTGGTGAACGCCTCTTCGACCGTGTGCCCGACGACGAGCTCGGTCATGACCGAGGTCGAGGCCTGGCTGATCGAACAGCCCTGGCCGTCGTAGGACACGTCGGCGACCTTGCCGTCGTCGACCTTCACGCGCAGCGTGACCTCGTCGCCGCAGGTCGGGTTGACCTGGAACGACTCGGCGTCGAACGGCTCACGCAGGCCGCGGCCGTGCGGGTTCTTGTAGTGGTCCAGGATGATCTCCTGGTACATGCTCTCCAGGTTCACTTACGCCACCCCAAAGAAACGCTGCGCCTCACGCACACCCTTCACCAGGGCGTCCACTTCGGACAGTGTGTTGTAGACGTAGAACGAGGCGCGCACGGTCGACGCGACACCGCAGGCGCGGTGCAGCGGCCAGGCACAGTGGTGCCCGACGCGCACGGCGATGCCGAGGCTGTCCAGCACCTGCCCGGAGTCGTGCGGGTGCACGCCGTCGATGACGAACGACACCAGCCCGCCGCGGTCTTTCATGTCGGTCGGGCCGACGACGCGGACGCCGGGGATCTCGCCGAGACCGGCGAGTGCGGCTTCGGTCAGCACGTGCTCGTGCGCGGCGACCCTTTCCATGCCCAGCACGGAAAGGTAGTCGACGGCCGCGCCGAGGCCGACCGCCTCCGAGGTCATCGGGGTGCCTGCCTCGAACCGCTGCGGCGGCGGGGCGAACGTGGTGCCCTCCATCCGGACCAGCTCGATCATCGAGCCACCCGTGAGGAACGGCGGCATGGTCTCGAGCAGCTCGCGGCGTCCATAAAGGACACCGATGCCGTACGGGGCCAGCATCTTGTGGCCTGCGAAGGCCGCGAAGTCGACGCCGAGCTCACGGAAGTTCACCGGGAAGTGCGGCACCGACTGGCACGCGTCCAGCACGACGAGCGCGCCGACCTTGTGCGCGGCGTCGACCAGCGTCCTAACTGGATTGATCGTGCCGAGCACATTGGACTGGTGCGTGAAAGCGACCACCTTCGTGCGCTCGGTGATCAGTTCGTCCAGATTGGACAGATCGAGGCGCCCGTCGGCGGTGATGCCGAACCACTTCAGCGTCGCGCCGGTGCGCTGGCACAACTGCTGCCAGGGCACCAGGTTCGCGTGGTGCTCCATCTCGGTGATGACGATCTCGTCACCGGGGCCGATCACGAAACGCGAAGCCTCGGGACCGGCGGTGGCGGCGTTGCTCATCGCGTACGCCACCAGGTTGATGCCTTCGGTGGCGTTCTTGGTGAACACCAGCTCGTCAGGGGAGGCGCCGACGAACTCCGCGGTACGGGCGCGGCCGTACTCGTAGGCGTCGGTCGCCTCTTCGGCGAGCTGGTGCGCACCGCGGTGGACGGCCGCGTTGGAGGTCTCGAGGAACCGGCGCTCGGCGTCGAGCACCTGCGTCGGTTTCTGCGAGGTGGCTCCGGAATCGAGGTACACCAAGGGTTTCCCGTCGCGCACGGTGCGGGACAGGATGGGGAAGTCGGCCCGGATGGCCGCCACATCTAAGGGCACAGAGTTAGCCGTGGTGGTGGTCATCGGGCCAACTCCTCTCGGTGTAGTCGCGACTGTGTTGTCTACAAGAATGAACTAGACAGCGGCGGGCTCGACCTTGCCGGTGTACTTCACGTAGCCGTTCTCCTCGAGCTCGTCGGCGAGCTCCTTGCCACCGGACTCGACGATGCGGCCGTCGGCGAAGACGTGCACGAAGTCGGGGGTGATGTGGCGCAGGATGCGGGTGTAGTGCGTGATCAGCATGACGCCGGCGTCGTTGTTCGACTTGAACTCGTTGACGCCCTCGGAAACGACGCGCAGCGCGTCGACGTCCAGGCCGGAGTCGGTCTCGTCGAGGATGGCGATCTTCGGCTTGAGCAGCGCCAGCTGCAGGATCTCGTGGCGCTTCTTCTCGCCGCCGGAGAAGCCCTCGTTGACCGAACGCTCGGCGAACTCCTGCGAGATCTCGAGCTTGTTCATCTCCTCCTTGACCTCCTTGACCCAGTGGCGCAGCTTGGGGGCCTCGCCACGGACCGCGGTGGCCGCGGTGCGGAGGAAGTTGGACATGGACACGCCCGGAACCTCGACCGGGTACTGCATGGCCAGGAACAGGCCGGCGCGCGCACGCTCGTCGACGCTCATCTCGAGCACGTTCTCGCCGTCCAGCAGGACTTCACCGGAGGTGACTTCGTACTTGGGGTGACCGGCGATGGCGTAGGACAGCGTGGACTTGCCCGAGCCGTTGGGGCCCATGATCGCGTGCGTCTCGCCCGACTTGATGGTCAGGTTGACGCCCTTGAGGATCTCCTTGGGGCCTTCCTCGGTCGTGACCGAGGCGTGCAGGTCCTTGATTTCCAGCGTTGGCATATCTCTTTTTCCTAAAAGTCTGTTGTGGACTGACGCTCAGGCGCCAACGGCTTCGAGCTCGGCTTCGATGGCGGCCTCGAGGCGCTCGCGCACCTCGGGAACGTCGATCTTGACCAGGATCTCGTGGAAGAACCCGCGCACGACCAGCCGCCGCGCGGCCTCTTCGCCGATTCCGCGCGACTGAAGGTAGAACAACTGCTCGTCGTCAAACCTTCCCGTGGCGCTCGCGTGGCCCGCGCCCTCGATCTCGCCGGTCTCGATCTCCAGGTTCGGGATCGAGTCGGCCCGCGCGCCCGGCGTCAGCACCAGGTTGCGGTTGAGCTCGTAGGTGTCGGTCGCCTCGGCGGCCGCGCGGATCAGCACGTCGCCGACCCACACGGTGTGCGCGTCGTCGCCCTGCAGCGCGCCCTTGTACATCACGCGCGACTTGCAGTTCGGGACGGCGTGGTCGACGAAGAGCCGGTGCTCCTGGTGCTGGCCCGCGTCCGCGAAGTACAGCCCCAGCATCTCGACGTCGCCGCCGCGGTCGGCGAAGGTGGCGGTCGGCGAAACGCGGACCAGGTCACCGCCGAGCGTGATGACGATGTGCTTGAGCTTGGCGTCGCGGCCGAGCTTGAGGTGCTGCTCGGACACGTGCACCGCGTCGTCGGCCCAGTCCTGGACGCTGACCACGGTGATGTTCGCCGAGTCGCCGATGACGAACTCGACGTTGTCCGCGTAGGTGCCGGAGCCGACGTGGTCGAGCACGATCGTGGCCTTCGAGAAGGCCTCCGCCCGCACCTGCAGGTGCCCGAAGGCGACCTTGCCTTCGCCGGGACCGTTGGTGCGCAGCACCGCGGGCTTCGCGGCGCTGGTCTCCTTCGGCACGGTCACGATGGTGGCCTTGGCGAACGCGGAGTACGCCTGCGCGGCGATCCGGTCGCTGGGCACACCGGCGACACCGAGCCGGGAGTCGTCACGGCCCACGGTCTCGACGACCAGCTCTTCGGCGGCCTCGATCTCGACGGTTGCTTCGCCTGAAGCGACCGCGGAACCGTCGTGCAGGCCGCGCAGCCGCTTCATCGGGGTGAAACGCCAGTTCTCCTCACGACCACGCGGCGCCTCGAAGGCCTCCACGTCGTACGAGGTGAACCGCTCCGCGCGGGAGGCCGCCGGAATGACGGCCCCCTCGCGCAGAGCTTCGGCAACGTTGTTGTCTGCCACTAGCCGACGGACCCTTCCATCTGGAGCTCGATCAGGCGGTTCAGCTCGAGCGCGTACTCCATCGGCAGCTCGCGCGCGATGGGCTCGACGAACCCGCGCACGATCATCGCCATGGCCTCGGCCTCGTCGAGACCGCGGGACATCAGGTAGAACAGCTGCTCTTCGCTGACCTTCGAGACCGTGGCCTCGTGGCCCATCGACACCTCGTCGTTGCGGATGTCCACGTACGGGTACGTGTCCGAGCGCGAGATGGTGTCGACCAGCAGCGCGTCACAGACGACGCTGGAGCGCGAGTGGTGCGCCCGCTTCGCGACCTTGACCAGGCCGCGGTACGAGGTGCGGCCACCGCCGCGCGCCACCGACTTCGACACGATGGTCGAGGAGGTGTGCGGCGCGAGGTGCTCCATCTTGGCGCCGGCGTCCTGGTGCTGGCCTTCGCCCGCGAACGCGACCGAGAGGACCTCACCCTTGGCGTGCTCGCCCATGAGGAAGACCGACGGGTACTTCATGGTCACCTTGGAACCGATGTTGCCATCGATCCATTCCATGGTCGCGCCCTCTTCGCACTTGGCGCGCTTGGTGACCAGGTTGTACACGTTGTTCGACCAGTTCTGGATGGTCGTGTAGCGGCAGCGGGCGCCCTTCTTCACGATGATCTCCACGACCGCCGAGTGCAGCGAGTCGGACTGGTAGATCGGCGCGGTGCAGCCCTCGACGTAGTGCACGTAGGCGTCTTCGTCGACGATGATCAGGGTCCGCTCGAACTGGCCCATGTTCTCGGTGTTGATCCGGAAGTAGGCCTGCAGCGGGATGTCCACCTTGACGCCCTTGGGGACGTAGATGAACGAGCCGCCGGACCACACGGCCGTGTTCAGCGCGGAGAACTTGTTGTCACCGGCCGGGATCACGGAGCCGAAGTACTCCTGGAACAGCTCCGGCTGCTCGCGCAGCGCGGTGTCCGTGTCGAGGAAGAGCACGCCCTGCTTCTCGAGGTCCTCGCGGATCGAGTGGTAGACGACCTCGGACTCGTACTGGGCCGCGACGCCCGCGACGAGGCGCTGCTTCTCCGCCTCGGGGATGCCGAGCCGGTCGTACGTGTTCTTGATGTCCTCGGGCAGGTCTTCCCAGGAGGTCGCCTGCTTCTCGCTGGACCGCACGAAGTACTTGATGTTGTCGAAGTCGATCCCGGAGAGGTCCGCGCCCCAGTTGGGCATCGGCTTCAGGTCGAAGAGCTTGAGCGCCTTGAGTCGCGCTTCGCGCATCCACTCCGGTTCGGACTTCTTGTCGGAGATGTCGATGACGACGTCTTCGTTGAGTCCGCGACGGGCGCTGGCGCCCGCGGCATCGGAGTCGCTCCAGCCGAACGCGTACTTGCCAAGGGAGTCGATGGTCTCTTCTTGGCTCAGCGGCGTTGTGGTGGGAGTGCGCTGCTCGGCAGCGGCAGTCATGCGGGTTTCCCTCCATCCGGGATCCGTGCTTGTGGTGCAATACCCGTCTTGGTGACAGGTACGTGTGTGGTGCACACGTTGTCCCCGTGTGCGATGGTCGCCAGCCGCTGCACGTGTGTGCCCAGCAACTTCGCGAAAGCCTCTGTTTCGGCTTCGCACAGCTGCGGGAACTCCGCGGCGACGTGGGCGACCGGGCAGTGGTGCTGGCAGAGCTGCTCGCCGTGCCCGACCTCGCGGGTCGAGGCAGCGTAGCCTTCCTTGGTCAACGCGGCGGCAAGCGCCTCCGCGCGCGCGGTGGGCTCGTCCGCCTTGGTAATGGCCTCGCGGTGCGGCTCGACGAGCGCGGCGACACGGCTCTCGGCGAAGGCGCGGACAGCGTCCTCGCCAGCGTGCTCCGCGAGGAACCGGATCGCCGACACGGCGAGGTCGTCGTAGGCGTGGCCGAAGCGGGCGCGGCCCGACTCGGTGAGCAGGAAGACCTTGGCGGGGCGGCCACGGCCGCGGGGGCCGCGGCGGGGCGCGTCCTTGGTCTCGGCCTGGCCGTCGGCGACCAGCGTGTCGAGGTGACGGCGGATCGCCGTGGGGCTGATGCCGAGGTGCTCGGCGACCACGACGGCGCTCATGGGACCCTGCTCGAGCAGCAACCGGGCCACTTCGTGCCGGGTGCGGCCCTCCGCGCCGACCTGCGCGGGCACGGCGGGGGACATGGTCGTCCCCGCCTGGTCCTCGGCACCGGTCTTTTTCACAACACAAGTGTGTCGTATTTCCGTTCGAAGAGCAAAGGCGGGGTGCTAACCCAGTGACCGGTATCACCGCAAGAGCGAGTCGATACCCTTCCGGCGTGGCAGTGGACGAGACAACGGCGGTGGCGACAGTCACTCCCCCGCGCCCGCACGACACGGAGCCGTTGAACGCCGAGGAGACGCGCGCGCTCACCGTCGTGCGCAGGCTCGGCACGGTCGGCACGCTGTTCCTGGCGTTCGGCTCGCTCGGCGCGGGCGCGGCCCCGATCGCGAACCCGGTGATGGAGATCCCGGTGCTCCGCCTGTTCGCGCGCATCCCGACGGTGTCGCTGGCGATCGCGTTCACCGGTGTCGGCCTGCTGGTCTTCGCCTGGGTCCTGCTCGGCCGGTTCGCCAAGCCGTCACGCGAACGGCTGGCCTCGCGCGGGCAGCTCGCGCGCACGCTCGCCATGTGGGTGGCGCCGCTGCTGTTCATCCCGCCGCTGTTCTCCCGCGACGTGTACTCCTACCTGGCGCAGAGCGAGATCGTGCGGCGCGGCATGGACCCGTACGCGCTCGGCCCCGCCATCGCGCTGGGCCAGGCGGACCCGTTCACCAACAACGTCTCCGGCATGTGGCAGCAGACACCGGCGCCGTACGGGCCGGTCTTCCTGCGGATCGGCGGCTGGCTCAACGAGCTCGCCGGCAACCACGTGGCGACCGGCGTGCTGCTGCAGCGCGCGCTGGAACTGGTCGGGCTGGCGCTGATCGTGTGGGCGCTGCCGCGGCTGGCGACCCGGTTCGGCGTGCAGCCCGCGACCGCCATGTGGCTCGGCGCGCTGAACCCGCTGGTGATCTTCCACCTGGTCGCGGGCACCCACAACGAGGCGCTGGGCATCGGGCTGATGATGGCCGGGCTGGAGATCGGCATCCGCAGGCTGCCGGTGCGGGTCAAGGGCGACATCCCGCCGCCACTGGCCAAGGGTGAGCTGCTGTTCATCGTGCTGGGCGCGGCGGTGATCACGCTGGGCGCCATGGTCAAGATCAACGCGTTCCTCGGCCTGCCGTTCTTCGGCGTGATGATCGCGCGGCGCTGGCACGGCAAGATCGCCGACCTGCTGCGCGCGGCCGCGCTGATGCTGGCGGTGTTCGCCGTGGTGACGGTGGCGCTGTGCCTGGGCAGCGGGCTCGGCTTCGGCTGGATCGGCGCGCTCGGCACGCCGGGCATCGTGCGGTCGTGGATCTCGCCGGTGAACGAGCTGGCGAGCCTGTCCGGTGTTCTGGGCATCACTCTGGGGCTCGGCAACCACACGGACTCGCTGGTCGCGATCATCGGGCTGATCGGGTACGCGGTCGCGGCGGCGATCACGATCAAGTTCCTCTGGGACAGCTTCCGCTGGCGCTACCGGCCGATCATCGGGCTCGGCGTGTCCATGGGCGCGTTCATGATGCTGCACATCGCGATGCAGCCGTGGTGGCTGCTGTGGGCGGTGATCCCGCTGGCCGCGGCCGCCGGGACCTCGCGGTTCCGGCACGCGGCGATGGTGGTCAGCGTGGTGCTGCCGTTCCTGACACCGACCACCGGGAGCACGTTCACCGGCCGGACGTACGTGGTGCCGTTCGCGTACCTGGCCGGGATCGTGGTGATCATCCTGGCGGCGCTGCTCGTGCGGCACCTGGCGCCGATGCTGTTCAAGCGGTCCGCCCCGTCGACGGCGGTGCCGGGTTAAGCCGTATCGTTGCGTGTCGTGAGCACCCCCGCCGTCGAGATCACCGGGCTGGTGAAGCGATACGGATCCACCACCGCCGTCGACGGTCTCGACCTGCGGATGGAGCGTGGACGGCTGCTGGCGTTGCTCGGCCCCAACGGGGCTGGCAAGACCACGACCGTCGAGATCTGTGAAGGCTTCTTGAAGCCCGACGCCGGCGAGGTGCGCGTGCTCGGCCTCGATCCGGTGCGCGAAGGCGCTTCGCTGCGACCGCGGATCGGCGTTATGCCGCAGGGTGGTGGCGCTTATCCCGGAGTGCGCGCTTCGGAAATGCTGTCGCTGGTCGCGGCCTGCTCTTCTTCGCCGCTGGATCCCGCCTGGCTGCTTGACGTGCTCGGCCTTTCCTCGGTGCGGCGAACGCCTTTCAAGCGCTTGTCGGGCGGGCAGCAGCAGCGGCTTTCGCTGGCGTGCGCCATCGTCGGCAGGCCGGAGCTGGTGTTCCTGGACGAGCCGACCGCAGGCATGGACCCCGCCGCGCGGCGCGTGGTGTGGGACCTGCTCGGCGCGCTGCGCGCGGACGGCGTGAGCGTGCTGCTGACCACCCACCTGATGGAAGAGGCCGAGGCGCTCGCGGACGACGTGGTGATCGTCGACCACGGCCGCGTCATCGCGTCGGGCTCGCCTGCCGACCTGACGTCGGAGGAGACCGCCCAGCTGCGCTTCAAGGCGCGCTCGCGTCTCGACACCGTGTTGCTCGCCGCCGCGCTGCCGGAGGGGTACCTGGTGCGCGAGCTGTCACCGGGCTCGTACGAGATCGAAGGCCATGTCAGCCCCCAGGTCGTGTCGGCCGTGACGGCCTGGTGCGCGCAGCAGGGCGTGCTGGCGGAAGAGCTCCACGTCGGCAGGCGCGGGCTCGAAGAGGTCTTCCTGGAGCTGACCGGACGGGAACTGCGCTCATGACGGTCTTCGAGCCGGGAACGTTCAAGCCGGCACCGGGCCGCGGCCGCCTCGGCCGCATGCTCCTCGCCCACGCCCGCGTGGAAGCCAGCCTGACGCTGCGCCACGGCGAGCAGATCCTGCTCACTTTGCTGATCCCGCTGGCACTTCTGCTCGGCCTCTCGCTGCTGAACATCCTGCCCGCCGAGGACGGTCTGTCTCGTGTGGACTCAGTGACGCCGCGAATCCTCGCGCTGGCGGTGATGTCGTCGGCCTTCACGGGCCAGGCGATCGCACTCGGCTTCGATCGGCGTTACGGGGTTTTGAAGCGTCTCTCCGCGACCGCGTTGCCGCGCTGGCTTCTGGTCGCGGGACGGCTTGTCGCGGCTCTGGTCGTGGTGGCCTTGCAGGCGTTGGTACTCGGCATCGTCGCGGCTTTCCTGGGCTGGTCACCGTCCGGCCTGTTCGGCGCGGTGGTGTTCCTGTTCTTGGGAACCCTGAGTTTCGGAGCACTGGGCGTACTGCTCGGCGGAGCGCTGCGCGCCGAGGCGGTGCTGGCGCTGGCGAACATCGTCTGGTTCGTGCTCCTGCTCGCGGGCGGCATCCTCCTCGCGCCCGCTTCGCTCCCCTCCGGCGTCGCCACCGTCGTCGAGCTCATCCCCTCGGGCGCGCTCGCCCAAGGCCTCCACGCGGCCACGGTCGACGGAACCTTCGCCTGGGGCCCCGCGCTCGTGCTCACCCTCTGGGCCGCGGCCGCCGCCGCCCTCGCCAGCAAAACCACCCGCCTCACGTAGCGGGGGTCGTGAGCGGTACGGCCGGTTCTAACCGGCAAAAACACTCACGACTCCTTTGCCCTGGTTGCCAGCCGAAGCGCGCCAGCACGGCGGTCACCTCGCGCGCCACGCCACACGGGTCGCCGTGTACGTCGTGCCAGCCGTAGACCAGGCGTGACCTCCCCGCCAACTCGGCCGCGTTGTCGCGCCGACGGTCGCGGAACGCCACACTGGCCATGCTGTGGCTCGCCCTGCCGTCGAGCCGCACGGTCAGGGGAACACCGATGCCGTCGTAAGTGACGTCCTCCCAAAGGGTCTTGCCGTCGACGGCGAAGGGCGACTGCCTGTCGCCGTTCGGAAGCCCGTGTGCCCGCTCGACGCGGTCGAGATACTCGACCTCCAGCGCCGACATCAGCCCGCGCCTCACGAGATCCAGGCCTCGGGCAATCGCCGTGCGGTGGCGCTGCGGCGGACGGCACTCCACGCAAGCGAGCATGCCCGGCACGGAAACCGCGTGCTTGCTCACGAGATCGACGACCAGATTGAGTGCGTCCTGCCCGGTGTCCTGGGCGACCGCGAGATCGACGATCGTGTCCGTTCGCCGCGTTCTCGGCGGGTTCGTCGCCAACGCCGTGTGCCGCAGCGCGCGCGATCGATGGACTTTCGTAAAGGGCAGCTGAGAAATGGCCGAACTGCCGTAGGGAACGGTGATCTCGATCGGCCCGTCCGTTATCGGCAGCATTCCCCACTCTTCCGCAGCGGTGCGATGACTCAAAGTGGCGTGACGGCCGCCATAGAGAACAGCGGCTTGCAATTTCGCCATGCGACTCAGTGCGCCGGTGAAGGTCGCGTACGTGCGAGGAAGCACCTGCTGCCAGCGGCCTGCCTCGACATTCGCGGCGATGTCGTGCCTGGTGTGACCGAAGCTCCGCAATTGCGCGCCTGAAACGACTCCGTGCTGCTCGTCGACCAGCGATTGCCAGCTGCCGAGCTGCTCGGACGGGATTTTGGTCGATTCGGACCAGCGAGGATTCTTGGGCATCACTCCACTTTGCGGCGCGGAACGGCCGCTGGAAGAGGCGCGAGCAAATCTGTGGATGGCTGAGGGCGATGTGGATAACTGTCGTGAGTGGTACGGCCGGTTAGAACCGGCCGTACCACTCACGAGTATTATTCGCGCGTGCTCCGGAACCTGGTCGGCCGTCTGCCCCTTCCGTCGCGGCGCGTGCAGCGCGCGGTGGCCATCGCGGCCGTGGTGGCCCAGGGGGGCATCGGGGTCACCGGGTCCGTGGTGCGGGTGACCGGGTCCGGGCTCGGGTGCCCGACGTGGCCGCAGTGTGTCGGCGGGAGCATCGTTCCCGAGGCGCACCCCGAGTACGCCGCGCTGAACCAGTGGATCGAGTTCAGCAACCGGATGCTGACCGGGGTCGTCATCCTGGTCGCCGCGTTGTGCGTGATCACCGCGTGGCGGGTGCAGATCGACCAGCCGCGGCGGAAGCGTCTCGTCAAGCTCGCGTGGGCGATGCCCGGCGGTGTCGTGCTGCAGGCCGTCGTGGGTGGCATGACCGTGCTGGCGAAGCTCGAGTGGTGGACGGTCGCGATCCACTTCCTGGTCTCCACTCCCCTGGTCTGGATGGCCGTCCTGCTGCTGCACGCCTTCAACGAGGGCGACGAGGAACCGCGCTGGCTCGCCCCGAAGTCGACTCTCACCGCGCTGGTCGTCGTGATGTGGGCCGTGCTCGCCGCGGGCACGACCGTCACCGGGGCCGGGCCGCACGGCGGCGGTCCTGACACGCATCGCCTCGACGCGCCGATTCAGGCACTCGTGCAGGTGCACGCCGGGCTGCTCGTGGCCTACCTGATCGTCCTCGCCGTCTTCGGCATGCAGCTGATGCGGCAAAACACGCCGAAGACACTCTGGCAGCGCTACGTCCTCGTCTGGGTCGTCGCGGTCGCGCAGGGTGGACTCGGGTCGCTGCAGTACGCGCTCGGGGTGCCCGAGGCGCTCGTTTCGTTCCACGTCTTGGGCTCGGCGCTGGTCATCATCGTGACCGCCGCGCTCTGGTGCGCGGCTCGGGACCGGGGGCCGGTCACGGCGAATACGCCTGCCGCACCCGAGGTCGCCACCGTTCCGTAACTCGGGCGCTGAGCGGGACAGTTTAGGCTGCCCTTGCCCCGGGTGTTTCATACTGAACACCCGATTCCCCCGCCTGACCCCGAGGTGCACCTATGACAGCCGTGCCCGCATCCGAGCCGAAGCCACTTGTGCAGGGGCAGCGTTCGACGCTCGAAATGATCGTGCTGAAAGCGTTCCTGCTGATCCCGTTCGCCGCGCTGGTCGCGGCCGTGCCGATCATGTGGGGCTGGGGGCTCGGCTGGGTCGACCTCGCGCTCGCCGCGGTGTTCTACACGCTCGGGACGCTGGGCGTGACCGTCGGCTACCACCGCTACTTCACCCACGGCGCGTTCAAGGCAGGCCGTCCGCTGCGGGTGGCGCTGGCCGTCGCCGGCGGGATGGCCGTGCAGGGTTCGGTGATCTTCTGGGTCGCCAGCCACCGGCGGCACCACGCGTTCGCCGACCGCGAGGGTGACCCGCACTCGCCGTGGCTGTTCGGGACGTCCGCCTCGGCGCTCGTCAAGGGCTTCTGGCACTCGCACATGGGCTGGATGTTCAAGCGCGAGGTGACGAACTATGAGCGTTTCGCGCCGGACCTGCTGGCCGACGAAGACCTCAAGGTCGTCAACCGCTACTTCTGGCTGTGGACCACACTGAGCCTGGCGCTGCCCGCGCTGCTCGGCGGCCTGCTGACCTGGTCACTGTGGGGCGTGGTGACCGCGTTCTTCTGGGCGGGACTGGTGCGTATCGCGTTCCTGCACCACGTGACCTGGTCGGTCAACTCGATCTGCCACCTGTTCGGCGAGCGCCCGTTCGCCAGCCGGGACAAGGCGGCGAACTTCTGGCCGCTGGCGATCCTGTCGATGGGCGAGTCGTGGCACAACTCCCACCACGCCGACCCGACCTGCGCCCGCCACGGCGTGCTGCGCGGTCAGATCGACGTGTCCGCGCGGGTGATCTGGATGTTCGAGAAGCTCGGGTGGGCGAGCAATGTGCGCTGGCCCAAGCCCGAACGTCTCGCGGCCAAGCGGGTCACGGCGAGCTAGAGCGTGTTTCTTGGGCCTCGTTCGATGAGAGTCGAGATCCAGGTGGTTCCTGGCGGTGCCGTGGGAGCGTCCTCGTAACGGGTTACTCGGGGGCTCCCACGGTGCCGCCAGGGGCCGCCTGGGCTCGGCTATCGCGAACATGGGCCCAAGAAACACGCCCTAGGGGAATCGGCGGTCCAGGTAGGTTTCCAGCGCTCTTTCGAGCGCTCGTCTGTCGGTCTCGCCCGGCGCGCTGACGGCGCCGAGGCCGAGGCCGTCGACCATGCCGAGCACGAGCAGCGCGTCGGTCTCCGGATCGGGCGCGCCCGCGTCGGAGAAGATCTTGGTGAAGCCGCCACGGATCTGTTTGAGCGTCTCGGCCTGGACTTCGGCGAGCGCGGGCGAGGTCGCCGCGCGGGCTGAAAACGCCAGGTAGACGGTCGCCTCGGCCCGGCGAACGTCATCCAGCGGCAGCAGCTCGCGCAGGATCCTGGAGAGCCGGACCCGCACGTCGGGTTCGGGCTCGACGGCCGTCACCCGTTCCATCGTCCGATCGACGATGCGGGTGAAGGCGAACGACAGCATTTCGTCCTTGGTGGAGAAATAGTGCTGCACAGTGCCGATGGCGACGCCTGCCTCGTTGGCGACTTCGCGGACACTCGCCTGTTCGAGGCCGCGGGTGGAGGCAATACGGATGACGGCATCGGCCAGCGCGGTGCGCCGGTCTCCGAACGTTGACATCTCAGCCATGAGCGGAACGTACACTCGTATGGGTGACTTATACAAGCGTACGGGCCAGCTTGTTACACGGTGTTCAACGCTTGGCCCTCGGCCCGGCCATTTTGCGGCGGTGAGCTGCGCCGATCCGGGTGGCGTTGATGGTCGCGGTGTCCCACTCAGCGGGCTCCAGGTCCTCGACCGCCTCGACGAGCGCCTCACCGGTGGCGACGGCCGGGACGATGACGTCGCCCATCGCGCCGTCGGCGCCGACGAGCACGACCCGCGCGCCGGCGTTGCCGATGTTCTCCACCACGGCCTTGGACGGCTTTCCGTGCCGCGCCACGAATTCGCGGGCCGCGGCGAGCTGGCGGGAGGTCGGGGCGATGGTCTTTTCAGTCTCTTCAGCCACGTCCGGAGCTTAACCGCCCAGTAGCCGGACCGCGGAACAACCGGACTAGCTTCACAGTTACTTCTGGAAAACGAGGAGGACGAATGCCCACAGTGATCCAGGTCCGGCAGACCGGCGGCCCGGAGGTACTCGAAATCGCCGAGGTCGAGATCGGCGCACCCGGTCCGCGCGAGATCCTGGTCGACGTGGCCGCGGCGGGCGTCAACTACATCGACACCTATCACCGCGCAGGCATCTATCCGATCCCGACGCCGTTCGGGCTGGGCCTGGAAGGCGCGGGCACCGTCAAAGCCGTCGGCAGTGAGGTCACCGAGTTCGCGCCGGGCGACCAGGTCGCCTGGCAGGGCACGTTCGGCAGTTACGCGCAGCAGGTGCTGGTCTCCGCCGACGTCGCGGTCCGGGTGCCGGACGGCGTCTCGCTGGACGTCGCCGCCGCGACGCTGCTGCAGGGCATCACCGCGCACTACCTCGTCCGGTCGACCTACGAGGTCAAGGTCGGCGACACCGTCCTCGTGCACGCGGCCGCCGGCGGTGTCGGCCTGCTGCTCACCCAGCTCGCGAAGGCACAGGGCGCGCGCGTGATCGGCACGGTTTCGACCGAGGAGAAGGAAAAACTCGCCCGTGAGGCGGGCGCGGACGAGGTGATCCGCTACGACCAGGTCGACTTCGCCGAAGAGGTCAAGAAACTGACCGGCGGCGAAGGCGTGCACGTGGTCTACGACGGCGTCGGTAAGTCCACTGTGGACGGAAGCATCGCCAGCCTGCGGGTGCGCGGCTACTTCGTCCTGTTCGGCGCGGCCAGCGGTCCCGTTCCCCCGCTCGACCCGCAGCGGCTCAACGCGGGCGGCTCGCTCTACCTCACCAGGCCGACGTCGGCGCACTACACGCGCACCCGCGAGGAGCTCGACTGGCGCGCGGCGGAACTGTTCTCGGCCATCAAGGACGGCTCGCTGTCGATCCGGATCGGCGGCCGCTACCCGCTCACCGAAGCGGCCCGCGCGCACGAAGATCTCCAGGGCCGCCGCACCACCGGCAAGCTGCTGCTGATCCCGTGAAGGTTCCCGACGAGGTCCGCCTGACCGGCGAGGACCTGATCCTGCGCGAGTGGGCCGACGAGGACGTGGCGGACATGGTCGCCTTGTTCGACGACCCCACGGTCGCCCATTTCACCCCGCTGGTGACGCCGTTCGACCGGCAGGCGGCCGTCGCCTATCTGGCGAAGGCCCGGCGCGGCCGCGCGGAAGGCAAGCGGCTGCAGCTGGCGATCACCGAAGACGGCCAGAAGCCGCTCGGTGAGGTGCTGATGTTCCACGGCAAGGACGGTTCCGCGCCAGGGCTCGAACTCGGCTACGCGGTGGGTTCCGCCTACCGCGGGCGCGGGCTCGCCGGGCGGGCGCTGCGCGTGATGACCGCGTACGCGCGGGAACTCGGCTTCGACGATCTCGAGCTGATGATCGAAGACGCGAACGCGGGCAGCCAGGGTGTCGCTCGCTCGGCGGGCTATCACCTCAGTGACAGCCCGCCGGAGCGGCTGATCGAAAAAGGCCGGGAGGTCACCCTGTTCCGCTGGGTGCACCAGGCCTAGCCGTTACTCGGTACGCACCGACGCCACGCGGGCGGCGCCGCGCAGTGACGGCAGTGTCACGGCCGTGACCAGCAGCACCAGCGCGGCCGCCGCACCGCTGAGCACCGTGACCGCGAGCCAGTCCACGGTGAACGCCGCCCCGGTGAGCCTGGCGCCGAGCGCGGACAGGCCGAGCCCGGTCGCGACCGCGATGCCGATTCCCAGCACGAGCGGGATCGCGTTCTGCCACACCATCGAGCCTGCCAGCACCCGCACCGGAACCCCGGTCGCGGCGAGCATCCCGATGGTGCGGCGACGCTCGCGGAGCTGTTCCAGGCCGAGCACCAGCAGGCTCACCCCGGCCAGCAGCAGCGTGAACACCGACGCGGCCAGCAGACCGGCACGGATCGCGAGATACGCCTGCTGCGTCGGGGAAAGCTGAAGTGGCGGCGTGGGCACGAAGAGCGAGGCGTGCCAGGTGAACGGCGCGAGCGCGTTGCGCGCGTGTTCGGCGAAATCCGGGTCGTCCGAGGTCATCCGGACGGTCGCGGATCCCCAGACCGGGCTCAGGTCGATGTCCGCCAGCGCGCCCGGCGTCGCCAGGATGGCCGAAGAGGAGTACGACGGGGCGTTCGGCTGACGGGTCACCGGCACCAGGGCAGGCACGGTCCAGTCGCCGATCCCCCTGTCCTGGTCGTCGTAGTACCTGACCTCGTACGACTGTCCTGATCGGACGGTCGAATCCGCGCGCGTGTCCCGGTACACGGCGCCGTCGCGGCAGTTCTCGATCCCGGCCACCGCCAGCCAGGTCTCGCAGTCGGCGATGCTGACACCCTCCATCCGGCCCGGATCCGCGCCGCGCAAGTGCACCTGGCGGACGAGGTACGGCGTGGTGAGCCCCGGCAGCTTCGCCAGCGCGGCCACGGCGCCGGGACCCGCCTGCGCGTCGGCGCTCAGGTTCAGCTCGGTGATGGTCCGAGCGGCCAGCAGGCCGGGGTCGAGCGCCTTGGCCTGCCCGGCCAGCAGCGACTGCAGCGCGATCGCACCGGCGAGCACCACCGCGAGACCGGCGACGACCCGCGCCGGTGTCCCGCTGTCGAGCTGCAGGCGCCGCACCGCCAGCTGGATCGCCGGGCGCCCGCCGTGGAACCGGGCGACCGCGCGTTCCAGCAGCCACGGCAGGATCGCGGGCACGCCGATGAGCAGGCAGGCGACCCCGATACCGACGGCCACCGTGGCCAGCTTCGACCCGTCCCGCAGCGACAAGGTGACCAGCGGCACGACCCCGACCACGATCGGGAGCAGCCGCCACCACAGGCGGCGCCGCACCGGCTTCGCGCGCCGGACGACACCGAGCGGTTCGATCGCCGTGCCACGCAACGCCACCAGCGCGCTGGCCACCGACAACGCGGGCACCGCCAGCACGATCACGACCACCAGCGGCCACGGCGGCACGACGTCGGCGGCGAACAGGCTCCCGTCCCGTACCCGCACGGACGGGGTGAGCCCGCGCAACGCCAGGAACGCGGCGGTGCCGAGCGCCAGCCCGCAGGCCGCGGTCACCAGCGATTCGGCGGCGGCGATCCGGCGTACCTGCGGCAGGTCGGAGCCGACCAGGCGGAGCGCGGCGAGCCGCTGGTCCCGCTCGGCGCCCGCGACCCGCGCGGACGTCGCCACGAAGACGAACACGGGCGCCAGCAGCGAGACGATCCCGATCAGCAGCAGTGTGAGCAGGCCAGGGTCGAGGCCATCCGGCGGGGCCGGGGAACCGAAGGCGTACACCGCGTTCCCCGTCAACGAGGCGTCGGCGCCGATGTACGCGCGCAGGTCGTCCGGGTTGACCAGGCCCGCGACGCCGATGGTCCCGATCCGCGGCCCGGCGAACCGCGGCCGCAGCAGCGAACCGCTTTCGGAGTGCAGCAGGTCGGCGAGCGCCGGGGACAGGACCAGCTCGCCCGGCGCCGGGATCCGGTCCAGCCCCGGTGGTTTCGGCGAGTTCGCCCCGCCGGCATGGACGTAGCGGACGGAGATCCGCTTGTCCCGGAAGGAGGTGCTCCCGTCGCGCATGGCGAGCGGCACGACCCCGGCGATCGGCGTGCTGTCCGGCACGCCGGCGAGTTTCCTGGCCTCACGTCCGGAGATCGCGTGGTCGGCTGAGGCCGCGAACAGCAGCACGGTGACCGCCAAGCCGATGCCGATCGTGCCGAGCAGGAGCCTGGCCACCCCGGTACCGGAGGTCCGGCCGCCCCCGACGGCCAGCCGGATTCCCAGTGCCAAGTCTCCCGCCCAGGCGCCGAAGCGAGGGCGTGACGTCGTCGTCATCGCGGAGCTCCCGTGAGCCCGATCTGGCGTGACTTCCCGTCCCGCACCACGATTTCGCGGTCGGAGTAGGCGGCCACCCGCGCTTCGTGGGTCACCAGCAGCACGGCAGCGCCGGTCTGCTTCGCCGCGTCGACCAGCAGGCGCATCACCCGCTCGCCGTTGAGCGAGTCGAGCGCGCCGGTCGGCTCGTCGGCGAACACCACCTTGGGCGTGGTCACGAGCGCCCGCGCGACGGCGGCGCGCTGCCCCTGCCCGCCGGAGACCTCACCAGGGCGCTTGTCCGCGATGTCACCGACCTCCAGCCGGTCCAGCCACTCGCGGGCGAGCTGTTCGGCGGGCCGCCGCTTGGTTCCGTCGAGCCGCAGCGGCAGCGCCACGTTCTCCACGCAGGTCAGCTCCGGGACGAGCTGGCCGAACTGGAATACGAAGCCGAAGTCGGTGCGGCGCAACGCGCTGCGCTCGCGATCACCCATCGCCGACAGCACCTCGCCCGCGTACCTGACCTCGCCGTCGTCGGGCTGGATGATGCCGGCGAGGCAGTGCAGCAGCGTCGACTTCCCTGACCCGGACGGCCCCATCACGGCGACCACCTCGCCAGCGCGCAGGTCCATCCCGGCGCCGTCGAGTGCCTTGGTCTGCCCGAACGACTTGTGCAGGTCGATGCCGCTCAGCAGCGGCGCGGCGTTCGTGGTCATGACTTCAGCCGCTCTGCCAGCTCGCCCAGCCTGGCCGCGGTCAGCTCCAGCCAGCGCAGGTCCGCCTCCAGGTGGAACAACGCGTGGTCGCAGATGAGCTGATCGGCCAGGTCGCCCTCGGTCTTGCGGGTGGTCAGCTCCCGCATCGCGCGCAGGTGCGCCGACCGCTGCGAGTCGAGCACGTCGGTGGCGTCACGGTCGGACAGCAGCGCGAGAACGACCTTGGTGTACAAGGTGTTCTGCAGATACAGCGAAGGGTTTTCCGGGGTGCTCAGCCATTCCTCGACGTTCGTCACGCCCGCGTCGGTGATGGCGTACCGCTTGCGATCGGGGCCGTCGCCCGGTTCGACCCCTTTCTCCTCGACGAGCCCGTTGCGCAGCAGCCGGGACAGCGTCGAGTAGACCTGCCCGTAGTGCAGCGGGCGGTCCCGCTGGAAGCGCTCGTCGTAGAGCCGCTTGAGGTCGTAGCCGTATTTCGGCCCGCTCTCGAGCAGGCCGAGCAACGTGTTGGTGATCGACATGCCACCAGAATACACGGGGTGTATACACCTCAGCTATACACCCCGCGTATAGCTGGTCAGAGCGAGAAAGAAGGCCTCGCGCGCCTGTTTTACGGAGCGGTCGGGTCGCCGACCTTGACCGCGTCGACGACGAAGACCAGCGTCTCGTTCGGCTGGATGCCCTGGCCGCCCTTGCCGTAGCCGAGGTCGGGCGGGATCACCAGCAGCTGGCGGGTGCCCTGCTTGATGCCGACGAGGCCCTGGTCCCAGCCCTTGATGACCCGGCCCTGGCCGAGCACCAGCTTGAACGTCTCGCCGCGGTCGAAGGAGCTGTCCAGCTTCTTCTTGTCCGACCAGGTGACGAGCGAGTAGTTCATCTCCAGCTCGCTGCCGTTCTTGGCGGCGGCGCCGTCGCCCTTGGACAGGTCGACCGCGAGCAGCTTCTTCGGCGGGTCGCAGCTGTCGGGGATGGTGATCGTCGGCGCTTCGCCGAACTTCCCGGTCGTCTTGATGTCCTCGGCCGTGCACTCCCTGCCCTTGCTCGCGGTCTGGCCTGCCGGCGCGCCGACGCTGGGCGGAGCGGGGGTCTTGGTCGGGGTGGGCTGAGCGGCCACGTCCTGGCCCTTGTCACCGCAGGCGGTGAGGGCCAGGACGCCCGCGACGGCGACCGTGATCTTGGCGAATGTGCGCATGCCGCGCAGATTAGCCGAGCGTTTGTAATGCCGGTACAAGATCACCTGTCTGTACCACGCCGAGTCGCTGGGTCGCCCTGGTCAGTGCCACATAGAGATCGTTCAGGCCCCTGGGCGACTCCGCGACGACCTCGTCCGGCGACAGCACGACGACCGAGTCGAACTCGAGTCCCTTGGCCGTGTCGACGGTCAGGACCGAGACCCGCTCGTCGACACCGGCCAGCGCCTCGCGCACGTCCGCGATCCGCTCGGCCGGGCTCAGCACGGCGACCGTTCCACCGTCCACCGCGGACAGTTCCTTGTCCACAAGCGACGGCAGCTCGACCAGCATCTCGTTGGGAGACAAGCGCTTCAGCCACGGCGCGACTCCGGTCTCCCGCACCGAGACCGGCGCTTCGAGCTCCGGGTTGACCTCGGCGAGCACGCGAGCGGCCACCGCCATGATCTCGGCGGGCGTGCGGTAGTTGACGGTCAGCTCCTCCAGCCGCCAGCGGTCCTCGACGTACGGCGAGAGCACCTCGCCCCACGACTTCGCGCCGCCGGGCGTGCCGGTCTGCGCGACGTCGCCGACCAGCGTCATCGACCGGTTCGGCGTGCGGCGCATCAGCAGCCGCCAGTCCATCGCGGACAGCTCCTGCGCCTCGTCGATGATCACGTGCCCGAACGTCCACGTCCGGTCGAGCGCCGCGCGCTGCGCCGCGGTCAGCTCGCTGCGCCGCTCCTGGCGCTCGGCGAACATCTCGGCGTCGAGGACGTCGCTGACCCGCAGCAACTCCTCGTCGATGATCTCCTCGTCCTGCTCCAGGATGTCGAGCACGCCCTCGGCGTACGCGCGGTCCTCGCGCTCGCGGCGGGCTTCCTCGGCACGCGCCTCGGTGTCGTCCTCGCCGATCAGCTCGGCGAGTTCGTCGAGCAGCGGGACGTCGGCGGGCGTCCACTTCGCGTCACGGCCGCTTTCCAGGTGCGCGCGATCGGCTTCGCTGAGGAGTTTCCCGGCCGCGGTGCGCAACCGTTCGCGGTCGGCGAACAGGTCGTCGAGCAGGCTTTCCGGGGTCAGCTCCGGCCAGAGCGAGTCCAGCGCGGCCGCGACGCCACGGTCGGCGGACAGCTCCTCGCGCATGTCCTCGATGTCGCGCGGGTCGAGCAGATCGGCGCCGAGCTTGCGCGCGGCCTGCCTGGTCAGCGCGTCGAGCAGCTCGGAACGGAAGATGCGCCGCGCCTGGTTGTGCGGGCGGCGCGAGCGGCGGGCCCTGGCGCGCGCGTCGGACGCGGTCTTGCGATCGAGGCGCAGCAGGTCGCGCTCGTACTCGATCTCCAGCACCGGCTCGGGCACCTGCTGACGGTCCTTGACCGCGTTCGCCAGCACCTCGGCCATCACGAGCCGCCCCTTGATCTCAGCGGCTTCGCGGGTGTCGACGCCCTTCGCCTCGACGCCCGGGTAAAGCTGGCCGACCGTGGCCAGGAGCACACCGGTCTCACCCAGCGACGGCAGCACCTGGCCGATGTAGCGCAGGAACGTGCTGTTCGGGCCGACGACCAGCACACCACGCGTGGTGAGCTGCTGCCGGAAGGTGTACAGCAGGTACGCCGCGCGGTGCAGCGCGACCGCGGTCTTGCCGGTGCCCGGGCCGCCCTGGACGACCATGACGCCGTTCAGCCCCGAACGGATGATGCGGTCCTGCTCGGCCTGGATGGTCGCGACGATGTCGCTCATCTCGCCGGTGCGCTTGCGTTCGAGCGCGGCCAGCAGCGCCGCCTCCCCCGCCAGCCCGAGGTCCTGGCCCTGGTCGGCGGCGTGGAGGTCGAGGATCTCGTCGTCGAACCCGGTGACCTTGCGGCTCAGCGAGCGGATGTGACGGCGTCGCCGCACACCTTCCGGCGAGGCGGCGGTCGCCAGGTAGAACGGCCGCGCGACCGGCGCGCGCCAGTCGATCAGCAGCGGCCGGTAGTCGTCGTCCTCGTCGAACAGCCCGAGCCGCCCGATGTAGGCGGTCTCCTCTTCGCTTTCGGGCGTGAAGTCCAGCCTGCCGAAGACCAGGCCCTGCTCGACGGACCCGAGCTGGGCCAGCCTGTCGCTGTACAAGGTCGTCGCGACGTCGCGCTCCGTGCGTGCCTGCGGCGTGCCGCCGGTCAGCTGGAGCGTTTCGGTCAACCTGCGCTGCGCGGTCTTCCGCTCGGCGTCGAGCTTGTCGTACACCGTGGAGACGTAAGCCTGCTCGCGGGCGATCTCTTCGGTTCTGTCTAGTTCCCGTTCCGGGGACACGGACAACTGCAGCCCACTTTCTTTACATACACAGTCAGGTCAGGGGACAAAGCACCAGGAAGAGTCAACGACTCGCGTCGCCATGGAATTCCCTGGCGGCGGCAGGTCCCATGATCCCACGTCGGCCGTTTTGTACGTCGCTTGTATCGCCCGTGGTCACGCTGAGCCGAACGTACCAACGCGATCCAAGGAGACAACGAACATGAAGGTATGGCCGAAACTACTGGTGAAGGTCGGCCTGCTGACCGCGACGGCGGCGACCTCGTTCGCGGTGGCCGCGCCGCTGCAGGCCGTGGCGCTGCCCGCGGTGAACATGGAAGCCGTGCTCAAGGCCGCCCAGATCGACCCCCGCCGCGCCGACAGCGCGATCACGCCGGGCGCCAAGGACAGTGTCCTGGCCGTCGAGCAAGCACTCAACGCGAAGGGCCTGCTGGACTCGCAGTACGTGGACGGCCACTTCGGCACCACGACCATCACAGCCTACTCGCAGTACCAGAAGTCCTTGGGCTACACCGGAATCGACGCGTCCGGCTTCCCTGGCAAGACCTCGCTGGAGAAGCTCGGCACCTCTCGCTACACGGTGACCAACCCGGTCAGCGCGGGCGCGCACGTGACGTATCACGGCCAGACGCTGAACACCCGCACCAAGGCGATGCTCGTCGAGGCGGAGCGTCTGCTCGGCTTCCAGGTCACCCTCTCGCAGGGCTCGTACAACCCTGGCGGCGTCGGCGCTTCGGCGGGCACCCATGACGGTGGCGGCGCGATGGACATCGCCGCGGCCAGCATGAGCGGCACGACCAGGACGAACGTCGTCCGCGCACTGCGCAAGGTCGGCTTCGCGGCTTGGCTGCGCACGCCGGACCAGGCTGACTGGGGCTACCACATCCACGCGATCGCGCTGGCCGACCCGGACCAGTCCTCGGGTGCGCAGCACCAGTCGGGTGACTACTACCTGGGCATGAACGGCCTCGCGGGCCGCGGCCCGGACGACGGCCCGGCCGTCACCAAGGTCACCTGGGAGGAGTACCAGCGCGCCTGAGCTTTCGGGGGTCGTGAGTGTTTTGGCCGGTTAGAACCGGCCGTACCACTCACGACCCCTTCTTCAGGTTCAGGTTGGTGAAGGGCCCTCACGAGGTCCGGCTGGGTGAGGGACTCCTTCACCCAGCCCAGCTGGCCAAACTGGGCCCTCACGCCACCGGCGATCCGGACCAAAGCGACATCAGCAGACAAAAGGGCGCGCATTAAGTCCTTTGTGGACTTCCTAGCCCGTCACTGTCCGGAAACGTCAGAACGGCAGGCCCAGCACCGGCAGCCCGATCGCCGAGTCGACGGCCAGCGCCACGAACACGATCATCAGGTAGGTGTTCGACCGGTGGAACAACGCCATCGGCTTGTAAGTCTCACCACGCCGCACCGACGCGTACAGCGAGTGCGCGTAGAAGAGGAACCAGCCACCCGCGACCAGTGCGAACGACGTGTACAGCCACGAAGTCGCGGGCGCGAGCAGTAGCGTCCAGAGCACCATCACCCACGAGTAGATGACGATCTGCTTGGCCACGTGCTGGGCGGTCGCGACCACCGGCAGCATCGGGACGCCCGCGCGCTCGTAGTCGTCGCGGTACTTCATCGCCAGCGCCCAGGTGTGCGGCGGGGTCCAGAAGAAGATCACGCCGAACATGACGAACGCGGGCCACTGCACGGTCTCCGTCACCGCGGCCCAGCCGATCACGACCGGCATGCAGCCCGCCGCGCCGCCCCACACCACGTTCTGTGACGTACGGCGCTTCAAGACCAGGGTGTAGACGAAGATGTAGAACAGGATCGTCGCGATCGCGAGGATCGCCGAGAGCAGGTTCACCGTGAAGTAGAGCACGGCGAACGAGGCGACGCCGAGCACCAAGCCGAAGATCAGCGCGCCGCGGCGGGGCACCGAGTCACGGACCAGTGGCCTGCGCTTGGTGCGGTTCATCACCTTGTCGATGTCGGCGTCGATCACGCAGTTCAACGCGTTCGCGCTGCCCGCGGCCATCGTGCCGCCGACCAGTGTGGCGAGTACCAGCCACGGCGAGGGAATCCCACGCCCGGCCAGGAACATCGCCGGAATCGTCGTGACGAGCAACAGCTCGATGACACGGGGTTTGGCAAGTGCGGCGTACGCGCCGGCCACCTGGCGGATGGTTCGCCGGCCAGCGTGCGGTCGTTCGCCCGTTGG
Organism: Amycolatopsis sp. NPDC059657; assembly: GCF_042734395.1. Lineage (NCBI taxonomy): Bacteria > Bacillati > Actinomycetota > Actinomycetes > Pseudonocardiales > Pseudonocardiaceae > Amycolatopsis > Amycolatopsis sp. NPDC059657. The sequence continues at coordinate 76,813 of NZ_JBHWEB010000031.1, forward strand.
ATGCACGGCGCTGGTTTCACCGCGTCCGTGCGCGGCGTTCACCAACGACATTTCACTCCCTGCGTCAGATGACGGGCCGTTGCCTCGTGGTGGATCCGCAAGGCCCGAACCGATGTTAGACGTGGTGATCGCGCAGGGTCATCCCGGGTCCACGCGTGTCGGCGGCGGGTCCACCGGGTAGCCCAACCACTAGGCTGACCGTGAACGGTGCGCGCAGATCATGCGTACTACTCACAGCAGGAATATCGTCCCATCGGGATCGATTGAGATAAGTAGTACCGACCAGATGACGGGGAGTTCGAGTTCAGTGTCCGAAACCGCCTCTACCAGCGAGAACAACCCACTCCTGCGGCGCGTCACGCCCGATGACTGGACCGCGACGGACACCAGGGCCGTCGACACGGCCCGTGTCCTCGCCGCGGACGCCGTCGAGAACTGCGGTAGCGGGCACCCCGGCACGGCGATGAGCCTCGCGCCGCTGGCCTACACCCTCTTCCAGCGCACGATGCGTCACGACCCGGCCGACCCGGAGTGGGCGGGCCGCGACCGCTTCGTGCTCTCCGCGGGCCACAGCAGCCTGACCCTGTACATCGAGCTGTACCTGGCCGGGTTCGGCCTGGAGCTCGACGACCTGAAGTCGCTGCGCAAGTGGGGTTCGCTGACCCCCGGTCACCCCGAGTACCACCACACCAAGGGTGTCGAGACCACCACCGGCCCGCTCGGCCAGGGCCTGGCCAACGCGGTCGGCATGGCGATGGCCGCCCGCCGTGAGCGTGGCCTGTTCGACCCGGACGCCGCCGCCGGCGAGAGTGTTTTCGACCACCATGTCTACGTCATCGCCTCCGACGGCGACATCGAAGAGGGCGTCACCGCCGAGGCCTCCTCGATCGCGGGCCGCCAGGAGCTCGGGAACCTGATCGTCTTCTGGGACGACAACAAGATCTCGATCGAGGACGACACGAACATCGCGCTGTCCGAGGACGTCGTCAAGCGCTACGAGGCGTACGGCTGGCACACCCAGATCGTCGAGGGCGGCGAGGACGTCGTCGCGATCGAGGCCGCCATCGCCGCCGCGAAGGCCGAGACGACCCGTCCGTCGTTCATCGCGCTGAAGACCGTCATCGGCTACCCGGCGCCGACCAAGATGAACACCGGCAAGGCGCACGGCGCCGCGCTGGGCGCCGAAGAGGTCGCCGGGGTGAAGAAGATCCTGGGCTTCGACCCGGAGCGGAACTTCCAGGTCGACGACGAGGTCATCTCGCACACCCGCCAGGCGCTGGACCGCGGCAAGGTCGCGCACGCGCAGTGGCAGGAGCGTTTCGACGCGTGGGCCGCCGCGAACCCGGAGCGCAAGGCGCTGTTCGAGCGTCTCTCCACCCGCTCGCTGCCCGAGGGCTGGGCCGCGAACCTGCCGAGCTGGGATGTCGACCCCAAGGGCGTCGCCACCCGCAAGGCCTCCGGCGAGGTGCTGAACTCGCTCGCCGACGTGCTGCCCGAGCTGTGGGGCGGTTCCGCGGACCTCGCGGAGAGCAACAACACCACCATGAAGGGCGCCGACTCGTTCGGCCCGCCGTCGGCCACCACCGGCATGTGGAAGACCAGCCCGTACGGCCGGACGCTGCACTTCGGCATCCGCGAGCACGCGATGGGCTCGATCCTCAACGGGATCGCGCTGCACGGCGGGACCCGCCCCTACGGCGCGACCTTCCTCATCTTCTCCGACTACATGCGCCCGCCGGTCCGGCTCGCCGCGCTGATGGGCCTGCCCGCGATCTACGTGTGGACGCACGACTCGATCGGGCTCGGCGAGGACGGCCCGACGCACCAGCCGGTCGAGCAGCTCTCCGCGCTGCGCGCGATCCCTGGTCTCAACATCGTCCGCCCGGCGGACGCCAACGAGACCGCGTACGCGTGGAAGGCCGTCATCGAGGACGTCCACCACCCGTCCGGCATCGCGCTGACCCGCCAGAACGTGCCGGTGCTGGAAGGCACCAGCGCCGAAGGCGTCGCCAAGGGCGGTTACGTCCTCGCCGACTCCGACGGGACGCCGGACGTCATCTTCATCGCGACCGGCTCCGAGGTTCAGCTGGCCGTCGCGGCGAAGAAGGCGCTCGCCGAGGAAGGCGTCCAGGCCCGCGTCGTCTCGATGCCGTGCCAGGAGTGGTTCGACGCGCAGGACGCCGAGTACCGCGAGTCGGTCATCCCGGCAGCGGTGAAGGCCCGTGTCTCCGTGGAAGCCGGTGTCGCCCAGTCGTGGTACCGCTTCACCGGTGACTCGGGTGCCAATGTTTCTCTGGAGCACTTCGGCGCTTCAGCCGACGCCGGCACGCTGTTCCGTGAGTTCGGTTTCACTCCGGAGAACGTCGCCGACGCCGCGCGCCGCTCCATCGCCAAAGCCAAGAACGCCTGACAAAACATCCGAAGGGGATGACACAGTCATGAGCACCACCAATCGGCTCGCCCAGCTGTCCGACGCCGGTGTCTCGATCTGGCTCGACGACCTGTCGCGCGAGCGGCTCGACTCCGGCAACCTCGCCGCGCTCGTGCGCGACAAGCACGTCGTCGGGGTCACCACGAACCCGACGATCTTCGCGAACGCGCTGGCCAAGGGCGACGCCTACGACGCACAGGTCCGCGAGCTCGCCGCCCGCGGCGCCGACCTCGACGCCGCGGTCCGCGAGCTGACCACGACCGACGTGCGCAACGCCGCGGACCTGTTCCGCGACGTGTACACCGCCACGAACGGCGTCGACGGCCGCGTGTCCATCGAGGTGGACCCGCGGCTGGCCAAGGACACCGACAAGACGGTGGCCGAGGCGCAGGACCTGTGGAAGACCGTCGACCGGCCGAACGTGCTCATCAAGATCCCGGCCACCGAAGAGGGCCTGCCCGCGATCACCCGCACGCTCGCCGAGGGCATCAGCGTCAATGTCACGCTGATCTTCTCGGTCGAGCGCTACCGGGCGGTCATCGAGGCGTACTTCGCCGGCCTCGAGCAGGCCAAGGCGAACGGCCACGACCTGCGCGGCATCCACTCGGTCGCCTCGTTCTTCGTGTCCCGTGTGGACACCGAGATCGACAAGCGGCTCAACGAGATCGGCACCCCCGAGGCCAAGGCGCTGCTCGGCAAGGCGGCCATCGCCAACGCCGTGCTCGCGTACGCGGCCTTCGAGGAGCTCTCCGCCACGGACCGCTGGAAGGCTCTCGCGGCCGAAGGCGCGAACGCGCAGCGCCCGCTGTGGGCGTCCACCGGTGTCAAGGACCCGAGCTACTCGGCCACCCGCTACGTCGACCAGCTCGTGGTCGCCGACACGGTCAACACCATGCCGGAGAAGACCCTCGACGCGGTCGCCGAGCAGGCCGAGATCACCGGTGACACGGTGACCGGCAAGGGTGAGGAAGCCCAGGCCCTGTTCGACAAGCTCACCGCTGTCGGCATCGCCATCCCGGACGTCTTCCGCGTGCTCGAGACCGAGGGCGTCGAGAAGTTCGAGAAGTCGTGGGAAGAGCTTCTCGAGTCCGTGACCGGCCAGCTCGACAAGGCGAAGGGCTGATACGAGTGGCCTCAGAACCGCTAGGCGTCGAGCTGGTCGACGCCGCACTGGCCGAAAAGGCCGCGCCGCTGGTGGAGAAGCTGGTCGCCGACCAGGTCGCTTCGAAGCTGACCGCGCAGGACCCGACGCTGTGGGGGCCGGACGCCGAGTCCGAGTCGGCGATCAGGCTGTCGTGGACGACGCTGCACAAGTCGTCGCGGCCGCTGATCGGTGAGATCGCGGCATTGCGGGCGGAACTGCACGCCGAGGGCGTCGACCGCGTGGTGCTCGCGGGCATGGGCGGCTCTTCGCTCGCTCCCGAGGTGATCACCGGCACCGACGGCGTCGCGCTGACCGTGCTCGACACCACCGACCCCGGCCAGGTCGCCGACGCGCTCGCCGGTGACCTGTCGCGGACGGTGCTCGTCGTGTCGTCGAAGTCCGGCGGCACGGTCGAAACCGACAGTCACCGCCGGATCTTCGCGAAGGCGTTCGCCGCGTCGGGCATCGACGCGGCGCGGCGGATCGTGGTCGTCACCGACCCCGGCTCGCCGTTCTCGAAGCTGGCCGAGGAAGAGGGCTACCGCAAGACCTTCCTGGCCGACCCGAACGTCGGCGGGCGCTACTCGGCGCTGACCGCTTTCGGTCTGGTGCCTTCGGGTCTCGCGGGCGCGGACATCGCGCGCCTGCTCGACCAGGCGGCCGCCGCTTCGGATCTGCTCAGCGCGGACTCTCCGGACAACCCGGCGCTTCGGCTGGCCGCGGCTCTTGGCGCGGCTCACGTGGAAGGCGCCGAGAAGGTCGTTTTCGCGGACACCGGCTCGGGCATCAAGGGTTTCGGTGACTGGGCCGAGCAGCTGATCGCCGAGTCAACCGGCAAGCAGGGCACCGGTCTGCTGCCGGTGGTCGTCGAAGGCCTTGGCGCGCCGGGGTTCGCCGACGCCAAGGACGACGCGACGACCGTCGCGATCGGCGCTCCCGCCGATCCGGCCGAGATCTCCGTCACCGGGCCGCTCGGCGGGCAGTTCCTGCTGTGGGAGTACGCGACGGCGATCGCCGGGCGCCTGCTCGGGATCAACCCGTTCGACCAGCCGGACGTCGAGGCCGCGAAGAAGGCCGCGCGTGCGCTGCTGGACAACCCCGAGGCGCTCAACGGCGGCGAGGAAGCGTCCAATGTGGACGGATTCGTGCAGATCTTCGGTTCCGAAGGTGTTGCCACCGAAGGAAAACTCGTCGACGTGCTGCGCGCGTTCCTCGGGTCCGCTCCGGAGGCAGGCTACGTCTCGGTGCAGGCGTACCTCGACCGTCTCGACGACGCTTCGGCCGCGCTGCTGCGTGCCGAGGTCGCCAAGCGGTCCGGCCTGCAGGCCACGTTCGGCTGGGGACCGCGGTTCCTGCACTCCACCGGGCAGTACCACAAGGGCGGGCACCAGAACGGCGTCTTCCTGCAGCTGACCGGCGCGGTCGAGAACGACCTCGACGTGCCGGACCGGCCGTACACGCTCGGCGTCCTGCAGCACGCGCAGGCGCTCGGCGACGGCCAGGTGCTCGCCGAGCACGGCCGTCCCGTGCTGCGGCTGCACCTGACCGACCGGGCCGCGGGGCTCGCGGAACTGGTCCGTGCCCTACAGGAGGTGGACGCGTGACCCAGTGGGAAAACCCGCTGCGGGATCCCCGCGACAAGCGGCTGCCACGCATCGCCGGGCCGTCGAGCCTCGTGATCTTCGGCGTGACGGGCGACCTCGCGCGCAAGAAGCTGATGCCCGCGATCTACGACCTCGCGCACCGCGGGCTGCTGCCCGCCGGCTTCTCGCTGGTCGGCTTCGCTCGCCGGGACTGGGAGCACCAGGACTTCGGCGAGCTCGTGCACGATTCGGTGAAGGAGCACGCGCGGACGCCGTTCAAGGAGTCCGTGTGGAACCGGCTCGCCGAGGGCATCCGGTTCGTCCAGGGCACCTTCGACGACGATGACGCCTTCGACCGGCTCGCGCAGACGGTCAAGGACCTCAACACCGAGCGCGGCACCGGCGGCAACACGGCGTTCTACCTGTCGATCCCGCCCGGCGCGTTCCCGGTGGTCGTCAAGCAGCTCGCCCGCTCCGGGCTCGCGCACGCGGACGAGGAGACCTGGCGCCGCGTGGTCATCGAGAAGCCGTTCGGGCACGACCTGGGCAGCGCGAAAGAGCTCAACGCGATCGTCAACGAGGTGTTCCCCGAGGAGTCGGTGTTCCGCATCGACCACTACCTCGGCAAGGAGACCGTGCAGAACATTCTGGCGCTGCGCTTCGCGAACCAGCTGTTCGAGCCGATCTGGAACGCCAACTACGTCGACCACGTGCAGATCACCATGGCCGAGGACATCGGGCTCGGCGGCCGCGCGGGGTACTACGACGGCATCGGCGCGGCGCGGGACGTCATCCAGAACCACCTGCTGCAACTGCTCGCGTTCACGGCGATGGAGGAGCCGATCTCCTTCGAGCCCAAGCAGTTGCGCGCGGAGAAGGTCAAGGTTCTCGCGGCGACCAAGCCGATGGAGCCGCTGAGCGAGTACACCGCTCGCGGGCAGTACACCGGCGGCTGGCAGGGCGGCAAGAAGGTGCCAGGCCTGCTGCAGGAAGAGGGCTTCGCGAAGGACTCGAAGACCGAGACGTTCGCGGCCGTGGCACTGGAAGTGCAGAACCGCCGCTGGGCGGGTGTGCCGTTCTACCTGCGCACCGGCAAGCGGCTCGGCCGCCGCGTCACCGAGATCGCGGTCGTGTTCAAGCGCGCGCCGCACCTGCCGTTCGACTCGACGTCGACCGAGGAGCTCGGGCAGAACGCGCTGGTCATCCGCGTGCAGCCGGACGAGGGCATCACGCTGCGGTTCGGCTCGAAGGTGCCCGGCACGACCATGGAGGTCCGTGACGTCACGATGGACTTCGGGTACGGCCACGCGTTCACCGAGTCCTCGCCGGAGGCGTACGAGCGGCTGATCCTCGACGTGCTGCTCGGCGTGCCGTCGCTGTTCCCGGTCAACGAAGAGGTCGAACTGTCCTGGGACATTCTCGACCCGATCCTGGAGCACTGGGCGACCGAAGGCGCACCCGAGCCTTACCCGCCCGGTTCCTGGGGACCGCCCTCGGCCGACGAGATGCTCGAACGCAGCGGCCACACCTGGAGGCGTCCGTGATCATCGACCTGCCATCCACCACGACCTCGCAGGTCAACGCCAAGCTCGTCGAACTGCGTGAGCGCGGCGGCGCCGTCGCGCTCGGCCGCGTGCTGACGCTCGTCATCGCGGCGGACGACGACGACAAGCTCGAAGAGGCGATCGAGGCGGCCAACGAGGCCAGCCGCGAGCACCCGTCGCGGGTGATCGTGGTGGCCAAGGGCTCCAAGACGGCCGCGCCGCGCATCGACGGCCAGATCCGCGTCGGCGGCGACGCCGGCGCGAGCGAGGTCATCGTCATGCGGCTCTACGGCCCGCTGGCGAACCAGGGCCAGAGCGCGGTCGTGCCGCTGCTGCTGCCGGACGCGCCGATCGTCACCTGGTGGCCAGGCGAGGGACCGAAGGCTCCGGCCGAGGACCCGCTCGGTCAGCTGGCGCAGCGCCGGATCACCGACTCGTCCGCCGAGAAGAACCCGATCAAGGCGCTGACCACGCGGGCGAAGTCCTACGTCGAGGGCGACACCGACCTCGCGTGGACCCGGCTCACGAACTGGCGCGCGCAGCTCGTCTCGGCGCTCGATCTGCCGCCGTACGAGAAGGTGCTGGGCGCGACGGTCACCGGCGAGGCCGACTCGCCGTCGACCGAGCTGCTCGCGGGCTGGCTCGCGGAGTACCTGAACGCACCGGTCAAGCGCGTGAAGAGCTCCAGCGCGCAGGGCATCATCTCGGTGACGCTGGACCGGCAGTCCGGTCCGGTCGAGCTGCACCGTCCCGACGGCCGGGTCGGCACGCTGACCCAGCCTGGCCAGCCGACGCGCCGGATCTCCTTGGCGCGGCGCAACAACCAGGACTGTCTCATCGAGGAGCTACGGCGGCTCGACCCGGACGAGGTGTACGAGGCGTCGCTGCACGGGCTGAACAAGATCGGCGGGCCGGTCGCCAAGACCGCGAAGGCCGCGCCGAAGAAGAAGGTGGCGGCCAAATGAGCAAGACCGAGGTCGTCGTCTACAGCAACGCCGACCTGCTCGCCGCGGCCGTCGCCGCCCGGCTGGTGACCAGGCTCGTCGACGTCCAGGCCGCCAAGGGCTCGGCGTCGCTGGTGCTCACCGGCGGCAGTACCGGTATCGCGGTGCTGCGGGAGCTGCGTGATTCGCGTGCCCGCGACGCCGTCGACTGGTCGAAGCTCGACATCTACTGGGGCGACGAGCGTTTCGTCGCCCGCGACAGCGACGAGCGCAACGAGAAGCAGGCCCGCGAGGCGCTGCTCGACCACGTCCCGCTCGACCCGGCCAGGGTGCACGCGCTCGAGGCGTCCGACGGCAAGTTCGGCGACGACGTGGACAGCGCCGCCTCGGCCTACGCCGAGGTGCTGGCCCGCAACGCGCAGCCGGAAGACCACTTCGACGTGCCGACGTTCGACATCACCCTGCTCGGCCTCGGCGGCGAGGGCCACACGGCCTCGGTCTTCCCGGAGTCCCCCGCGGTGTACGAGACCGAGCGGACGGCGGTGGCGGTCCGCAACTGCCCCAAGCCGCCGCCCACCCGGATCTCCCTCACCCTGCCCGCGCTCCGCCGCTCCCAGGAGATCTGGCTCATGACCGCCGGCGCCGAAAAGGCCGACGCGGTCGCGCTCGCGCTGGCGGGCGCCGGCGAGATCCAGATCCCGGTCGCGGGAGCCCGAGGCCAGCGCCGCACCCTGTGGCTGCTGGACCGCACGGCCGCCGGAAAACTCACCAAGGTCTACCGCCCGCCCCTCTCCTGACCCGGGTTCGTGGACCCCAGGGCCGGTACGCGAACCCTCGCGTACCGGCCCTTCCCATTCCCCCACCTCCCACCTCGAAGGCTCGCCCCGCGTACCCGAAGAGTCGGCACACGTACCTGGACGGGGGGGGGGGGGGCCCCCCGGGGGGGGGCGCGGGGCGGCGCCGGGGGGGGGGGGGGGCGCGGGGGGGGGTGGGGGGGGGCGGGGGGGGGGGTTATAGAA
>NZ_JBHWEB010000032.1:0-76746 GCF_042734395.1 Amycolatopsis sp. NPDC059657
GTGTGGTTTGGCCGGTTAGAACCGGCCATACCACTCACGACCTAGATTCCGTTGATGGTGAAGGTGGACGTCGTGTTGCGGACGTTCACCGCGTTGTTGTTCAACCTCAGGTTGTTGAACGTGACCGAGCCGACCGCGGGTCCCTGGCCGGGTTCGGGCAGTTCGTTCGCCCAGAGCCCGAAGCCCGACTTCGCGTCGAACGCGTCACCCGATTTCTGGGCGCCGGTGATGCTGACGTTGGTGAAGATCGTGTCCTTGATCGGGAACTGGGGCTGCCCGCCGACGTAGTTGGTCTGGAACATGATCCCGCTGTACGTCGGGTCGACGATGTCCACATCGGTCACCCTGATGCCCTGGAACACCTTCGACGCCGAGAAGATCCAGATACCGGGGAACGTCTGCGCGCCCCAGAAATGCCCGCCGGCGCGGACGATCGAGATGTTCTGGAAGTTCGTCGGGTCCGGGCCGAAGCCGTTCATCGGGTAGCCGAAGTCGAGCGAGCTGATGGTGATGCCCGCGTAGACCAGTGTGTCGGCGATGTAGATGTTGCGGAACGTGTTCGAGTAGCCGCCGTAGACCGCGACACCCGCGGCCCGCCAGGTCAGCAGCGATGTCAGGTTCTCGTAGACGTTGTTCTTCTCGTCGGCGCCGCCGGCGTCGATGGCCGAGAACAGCGCGAAACTGTCGTCACCGGTGGAGCGTGCCTCGATGTTGGTGACGTGGTTGTCGGTGCTGCCGTTGGTCATGTTGACGCCGTCGGCGAAGGTGTCGCGGATGCGGGAGTTGGAGATGGTGATCCGGTCGGTGTTCGCGCCCCAGTAGAGGCACACCTGGTGTTCGGCCCAGATGTTGTCGATCGTCATGTCGGCCACGTTCGAGAAGTCGAACACCTTGCCAGGCCCGTCGATCCGCGAGGTGTAGTTGCCGAAGTAGGCGAAGTTCGCGAACGTCGACCCGTTGGCCGCGGCCTCCGCCCGGAACCCGACGTCGGTGTTGTCCTGTGTGGACGGTGCGAGGAACCGGGTGAACCACGGACCGGCGCCGATCACCTTGACCGGCTTGCCGTACACCTGGAACTTGCTCGCGGTCTGGTAGTCACCTGCGGGCAGGTAGACGCCGACGAGCGCGCCGGTGGTGTCCATCCGGACCTTGTCGAGCGCGTTCTGGACGTCCTGGTGCCCGAACCCGGCCGGTACCGCGTAGTGCGCGGGGTCCGGGTTCGCGACCGGGGTGGCCTGCTCGAAGTTCACGAAGTCGATCGCGTAGTTCGTGGTGTTCGCCGCGTCCTTCTGCAGCTTGATCTTGCTGCCGGCGGGCACGGTGGCGCCGAGCAGCATGCTGGCCTCGTCGTAGATGTGACGCGGCCCGCCCGCGCCCGGCGAGTTGCCGGGCCCGGCTTCGGCGCCATAGAGCCACGAGTACTTCGAGGTCAGGTCGAGTGCCTTGAGGAAGGTGCCGTTGACGTAGACGTTGATCGTCGAGTTGATCCCGCCACCACCGGCTGAGTCGGGGATCGAGAAGCGCGTGACCAGCGTGTTCGTGCTGGCCCTTGTGGTGAACTCGACACCGGCGCCGGTCGAGTTCAGCGTGACGGCCTTGCGCCCGGACGCCTCACCGGCGAGATCGCCGATGGTGCGATTGGGGCCGACGACGTTCGCGCCGCCGCTGAGCACACCGTCTTCGGCCTCGTACATGTCGTACGGCAGGTTCGCGCCGCGGCCGACGAACAGCGGCTGGCTGCTGGTGTTGTTGCCCTGCTTGACCGGGAGTTCGTTGGCGTCGTTGGCGAGGACGGTCTTGACCGTGTACTTGCCGTTGGCCGCCGTCCAGGTGCCGAGCGCGACCGGCGGTGACGTGGCGCCCGCCGCGAGCGTCCCGGTGTACGACCCGGTCAGTGTGCGCAGCACGGCTCCGGTGGTGGCGTCGGCGACGGTGAGCGTGATGCCGTGCGCTCCGCCTGCCGAGGCGACGGTGCCCTGGTTCTTGATCGCGACGGTGAAGCTCACCGCGTTGCCCGCCGACGGGTTGCCCGGCGACCACGCGACCGGCGAGGCGATCAGGTCCGAGGTCGCCACCGGCGTGACGACCAGCGAGGACGGGTTGGCGAAGGTGTTGTTGGCCTCGTTCTGCTCGATGACCTTGTTGCCCTCGTCCACCTTGGCGCTCACCGGATAGGTGCCCGCCTCGCGGGTGCCGATGTTCGCCGACACGGTCGCCGAAGCGCCCGCCGCCAGCGCGCCGACCTGTGCGGTCCCGACGCGAGTGGCACCGAGGTAGAGGTTGACGTCGGTGGCGCCGGAGGCGATCGCGCCCGCGTTGCGGACGGTGGCCGAAAGCGTCACGGCGTCGGTCTCGACCGGCGAGGCCGGTGTCCACGACAGGGCGTTGACCAGGAGGTCCGGGTTCGGCGCCGGGACGCCGATCACCTGGAACTCGGCGGCCTGCCCGCCGCCCGCGCCGGTGTTGGACGTGATCCGCAGCCGCACTTCGGCGGCGCGGCCGTTGACCGGGATGGTCACCGTGTTGCCGGAGGCGGGGTTGAACGTCTGCGCCGAGGCCGCGGCCAGCGTGGTGAACGCCGACGCGCTCTGCTCACGGCCCTGCACCTCGATCGTCTGGGTGCGGGTGCCCCACGCGCCGTCGGGGTTGAGCTTGACGACCACGGCACTGACGTCGGCGTTGGAACCGAGCGCGACGGTCAGCAGGTTCGGGTAGTCGCCGCCGCCTTCCCAGTAGGTGCCGGTGTCGTTGTCGTTCGCGTTGGCCGCGACGAAGTTCTGCACCGTCGAGGAGGCGGTGATCGGCTTGCCGACGGCGAGGTTCGTGCCGGTGGTGGAGCCGGTGCGGGTCACCGTGTTGCTGTTGGCCGACTGGTTGCCCGCCGCGTCCTTGGCACGCACGAAGTACGACACGTTCGTGCCGTCCGGCTGGTTGTCGGTGTAGGTGAGCACGCCCGCGCCGACGCTGGTGCGCAGCGTGTTGTTGGCGTAGACGTCGTAACCGGTGACGCCGACATTGTCGGTGGAGGCGGACCAGGTGAGCTTGATCTGCCCCGTCCCGGGCTCGGTGAACGCGAGGTTCGACGGCGTGCTCGGGGCCTGCGTGTCCCCGGTGACCGGGCCGTAGACCTCGAACTCCGAGAGCTGCGCGGCGGGCCAGCCGGTGTTGGCGGTGATGTTCAGCCGGACGTAGCGGGTGGTGGTCGCGTTGAAGGCGATCGTCACGGTGTTGCCCTGCGCGGGGTCGAACCGGTACCCGGCCGAGGCGGCGAGGTCGCCGAAGTTCGAGCCGTTCGTGCTGCCCTGCACGCTCAGCGTCTGGGTGCGCGCGCCCCAGCCCGCCGGGAGTTTCAGCACGAGCCTGCTGGTGCTCACCGACGCGCCGAGATCGGCCTGGATCCATTGGGGGAACGCGTTGTTGGTGCTTTCCCAGTAACTGCCCTGGTCACCGTCGCCCGCCCGCACCGCGGGGTAGTCGCCCAGCGCCGAGCTCGCGGTGATCGTGGTGGCGAGCGCCGCCGCCGACTCGGCCGCCTGGTGCGCCTCCACCGCGGTGACCTGGCCCGCGCCCTCCGCCCGGATGTAGCGGGCGAGCGTGGCGGGGAATTTGATCTTCGCGGTGCCGTGGTCGAACGCGTAGGACGCCTCACCGACGATCGTCGAGAACTGCTTGCCGTCGAGGCTGCCCTGCACGGCCAGCGTCCGCGGCGCCGCCGACGGCGCCTTGAGGGTGACCTCGTCCAGGTTGGTGACCGCGCCGAGGTCGAGCTGCGGCGTGGCGTTCGAAACAGCGGGTACGGCCGGTATGAGCAGACCGGCCAACAGCGTCGCGGCTGCCGCGCGCGCCAAGAATCGCCTGATTCTCATGCTGAGCCTCTCCATTGAGGGTGCAAGCGGGGACACGCGCCGAGGGGAGAGTCAGCGCGCGGGAAGTTACGTCGGGTTGCTCAGTTCTTGCAACGGTTCGTTCAAGAGTTGCAGACTGGTCGCGCCGAAGTCAACGGTCAGCCATTTCCAGGCAGGGGTCGTGAGTGGTACGGCCGGTTCTAACCGGCGATACCACTCACGACCCGAACGCTCAGAGTTCGTGCAGAACGACGGCCGCCAGCGCGCCGTCCCGGACCTCGGCCGTCATGTACGTGTGCTTCGGCTGCCGTCGCCGATCGGTCGGCGACCCCGGATTGAGCAACCGCAGCCCCGAAGGCGCGACGGTGTCCCACGGAATATGGCTGTGCCCGAACACGAGCACATCGGCATCCGGGAACAACGCGGCACACCGCGCCTCACGCCCCGCGGCCTGCCCGGTCTCATGGATCACGGCGAACCGCACCCCGCCCAGCTCCGCGGTCGCGACCTCCGGAAGCCGAGCACGCAGCCCCGGCCCGTCGTTGTTGCCGTACACCCCGATCAGCGACCGCGACCGCCGCTCGAGCTCGTCGAGCAGCGCCTCGCTCACCCAATCCCCCGCGTGCACGACGACATCCGCCTCGTCGACCTCACGCCACACCTGCTCGGGCACCACCCGGCCGCGCACGGGCACATGCGTGTCGGAAATGATCAGAAGCCGCATCAGGCAACAACTTTAACCGGCACCGTGAACCTGGCGCGACCGCGAGCCGTATCACCAGCAGGGAGGTGTCATGGACCAGCAGACCCGCGAACTCAGCCGTGCGCTGCTCGCCGCCAATGAGCACATCCCCCGCGTCGCCACAGAACTCCTCACCGGAACGCTCCCGCCCGGCCGCCAGCACGAGTTCGCCGAGCTGCTCATCGAACTGGGCGAGCTCCTGCACATCCACGCCGACGACAACCAAGCATGAGCGCTACCGTCGAAATACTGTCCCCGATCGGCCGATGATCTCTCCCCCGAATCTGTGGTTTGCTCTTTCTCAAAGGGAGGGACAACACATGAATAATTGGAAACTGCGCGACCGAGAAATGTAGATTCAACACTGCACTAGTTCGGCCCCGTCGCAGGTAGTGGCCATGTCAAGCGTGGTATGCGACAGTACTACGCGACTGCAGATCCGTTGCAAAGGTGGCGCGGCGGGCCAGCCGACAAATGCACACAAGAACCGGGGCCGCTATTCGCTGCCCCGGTTCTTGCCGCGCCGAAAGATCCGGCCTAACAACAGCGTCAGGACGCTTCCGGCGACCGCGCCCGCCAGCACGCGGGGCCCGGACCGGCGCGGCCGCATCACCGGGGCCAGCACGAACGGGCCCGGCGGCGCGACCGCCTTGCGCGGGGCGTCGAAACCCGTCGCGGTCCACGCGGTGATGAACACCAGCAGCCGCGACACCAGCGCGATGAAGAACAACAGGCCGATCACCGACCCGAACGCCGCACCCGTCGGCGTGCCACCGACGATCCCGAGATAGATCCCGCCGGCCAGCTTCAGCAGCTCGAAACCGATCGCCGCCGCGACCGCGCCCCGCATCGCGCTGCGGATGCCGACCGGCTCACGCGGCAACCGCGCCAGCACCCACAGGAACACCAGCCAGTCCGCCAGCAACGCCAGCGGGATCGACAGTACCGACACGGCGGTGTGCGCCCAGCTCGCGTCGTCCACCCCGGCCAGGCTCAGCAGGAACGTTCCGAGCGTGCCACTCGACGCCGTCAGCGAGAACGACACCGTCAGCGCCACCACCAGGCTCAGCAACGCGAGCAGGTCCTTGCCGATCGTCCGGAAGAACGGCAGCGCCGGACGCTGCTGGTCCCACATCGCGGTGAGCGCGTCCCGCAGCGCGTTCATCCAGTTCCAGCCGGAGTACAGGCCGATCGCGAGACCGAGCACACCGACCTTCGTCCGCTGCTCGATGAACCCCTGCAGCAGCTCACCGGCCTTCTTGCCCAACGGCCCCGGCACCGCGCTGGTGATGCCGTGCAGCAGCTGGTTGAGAACGCGAGGCTGGTCGGCCAGCACGAAACCGGCCACCGACAACGTCACCATCAGCATCGGGATCAGCGACAGCAACGTGAAATACGCGATCGACGCCACGTAATGGTACCCGTTGTGCTCGACATACCGATCGACCGCCCGCGCCAGATGATCGAGCCAGCCATACCGTTCGCGCACCCGCGCCCACCAAGATCCCACGCGCATATCTACCCACACACCCGGCCGGACCCCGCACTTCGGGGCAGAATCAGACACCATGGAGCCCGTCGCAGCCCTGCAGAGGATCGCGTTCCTGCTCGAACGCGCGGGGGAACCGTCCTACCGCGTCCGCGCCTTCCGCAAGGCCGCGAGCGTCATCGACGGCCTCTCCAACGCCCAGCTCGCGCAGCGGATCAAAGCCGGAACCCTCACCGCGCTGCCCGGCATCGGCAAGACCACCGCCGCGGTCGTCACCGAAGCCGCAGCAGGCGGCGAACCCGCCTACCTCACCGAACTGCTCGCCAAAGGCCTGCCCGAGCTCCCCGACGGCGGCGAACTGCTCACCAAGCTCAAAGGCGACTGCCACACCCACTCCGACTGGTCGGACGGCGGCAGCCCCATCCACGAGATGGCACTCGCCGCCCGCGACCTCGGCCACGACTGGATCGTGCTCACCGACCACTCACCCCGCCTCACCGTCGCCAACGGCCTGTCCCCCGACCGCCTGCGCGAACAACTCACACTCGTCGAACGCGTCAACGAACGGCTCGCCCCGTTCCGCGTACTCACCGGCATCGAGGTCGACATCCTCGACGACGGGTCACTCGACCAGGAACCCGAACTGCTCGACCGCCTCGACGTCGTCGTCGCGAGTGTCCACTCGAAACTCCGCATGCCCAAACGCGAGATGACCGAGCGGATGCTGGGCGCCATCGCCAACCCCCGCGTCAACATCCTCGGCCACTGCACCGGACGCCTCGTCACCGGCCGCGGCCGCCCCGAATCGGAGTTCGACGCCGAACGCGTCTTCCAGGCCTGCCTCGACACCGACACCGCCGTCGAGATCAACTCACGCCCCGAACGCCTCGATCCGCCGATGCGCCTGCTCCGCCTCGCCGCCGAACTGGGCTGCCGCTTCTCCATCGACACCGACGCGCACGCACCCGGCCAGCTCTCCTGGCAGGCCTACGGCTGCGAACGCGCCAACAAATGCGGCATCCCAGCCGAGGACGTCGTCACCGCCATGACCGCCGACGACGTCGTCGCCTGGGCCCGCGGCTAACTCTCGACGTCGATCAGCCACTTCCCGCCTGCCTGCACCATCGAGTAGGTGTGCGTCTGGGTCGAGGTCTCACCGTTCGTCTTCACATACGTGACCCGCGCGGTGACATTCGATCCACTGCCTCCGGTCACCGTGGCCGAAACCGACCTGATCCCCCGCCAGAAATTGGCGTACCGCTCGAACGACTGCTTGCGTTCAGTCTTGAAGCGGTCACTGAGCCCGGCGTAACCGGCCTCCAGATTGCCGGGCAGCAAACCGAAATACGCCGAAACCGCCTCGGCCGCCGTACCCGTTGCCGCGGCACTGGTGCTCGGCGAAGAAGGCGTCGAAGGCGGCGTCTCCGAACTCGGCGGCGGAGTCTCGCTCACCGCGGGCGGCGGCTCCGGCGCAGGCGACGAAGCCTGCGAAGACGGTGTGGGCGTCGGCGTCGGCTGCCCAGCCTTGTCGTCCTTCTGCCTGATCGCGAACAGAATCCCCGCCACCACCGCGATCACCACGACCACGGCACCCACCGCGACCGCGATCAGCGCACCACGACGCCGCTTCTCCACCACTGGAATGGACGCCGGCGCGGGCATGTGCTCTTCTTCGATCCGCTGCGTCGCCGGAACGGTCGCCGCCACCACCTCCGGCGGCTCGTCACCCTCGAACGCCGCCAGCATCCGGAGCTCGGTGAGCACGTCACCCATCTCCGGCCGATCCTCCGGCTTGACCTCCAGCAGCCGCAGCAGCAACGGCTTGAGCTTGCCCGCCTTCACCGGCGGGATGATCTCCCCGCTGGAAACCCGGTACAGCAACGCGATCTGGTTGTCCGCCGTGCCGAACGGCGGCGCCCCCTCGATCGCGGTGTACAGCGTCGCGCCCAGCGAGAACACATCCGACGCCGCACTCGCGTCGACACCCCGCGCCACCTCCGGCGCCAGGAACGCCGGCGTGCCCGAGATCTCCCCGGTCGCCGTGTACGTCGCGTCCCCGCTCGCCCGCGAGATCCCGAAGTCGGTGACCTTGACCGTGCCGTCCTCACCGATCAGCACATTGCCCGGCTTCACATCGCGATGCACGATGCCGGCCTCATGCGCGGCCTGCAGCGCCGACGTCAGCTGGATCCCGATCCGGATGACCTCGTCCACCGGCAGCGGACCGTCGGCCAGCACCGCCGACAGGCTCTTCGACGGCAGGTACTCCATGATCAGCCACGGCCGGTCCTCGTGCTCGACCACGTTGAAAACCGTGATGGCGTGCGGATGCTGCAGCCGCGCGGCGATCCTGGCCTCCCGCATCGCGCGGTTCTTCGCCTCGGTCGCCTTCTCTTCACCGCCATGGCCGAACGGCAGGATCAGCTCCTTGACCGCGATGACGCGATCGAGCGAGGTGTCCTCACCACGCCAGACCATGCCCATCGCGCCGCCGCCGATCAACTCGACCAATCGATAGCGACCGGCGATCTGCCGAGGTTCTTCGGTCAACGGAATGTCCTTTTATGCCTTTGAATGCGTTCACACGAGCGTGGTCAGCATGCCAGGAACACGTTCACCCCGAGCACGCGGTTCAACCGGTGGCGGCGATCACCCGTGTGAGCATCGCGTGCAGCTGTTCCAGCTCCGCCACTTCCATCCCCAAGATCTCCACCACACGGTACGGGATCTTCTCCGCCTCAGCCCGCAGCCCACGCCCGGACTCGGTCAACTCGACCGTCAGCGACCGCTCGTCACGCGCGTTACGCGTCCGCGTGACATACCCGACCGCCTCCAGCCGCTTCAGCAACGGAGACAGCGTCGCGGGCTCCGCACGCAACGCCTCACACAGATCCTTCACCGACCGCGGCTCCCGCTCCCACAACGCGAGCATCACCAGATACTGCGGATGCGTCAGCTTCATCGGCTCCAGCAACGGCCGGTAGATCGCGATCACACTGCGCGACGCCACGGACAGCGCGTAACAGACCTGCCGCTCCAGCGCGAGCGGGTCCGCACCCAGGTCGATCGTCATGGCCTCACCCTAGCGTTCGTCACATAGTTAGCGTGCTAATCATTAGGGTACTATCCAACCCATGGACACCGTGACAAGACCCGGCCCCCTCCACTGGCTCTGGTACGCGGTCGGCGGACGACTGCCCGAGAAAAACCACACCTGGGTACTGCACGACCTCACCGACCGAGGCTGGCTCTGGCGCCACGGCGCCCGCAGCAGCGTCATGCTCGCCCCACTCATCCTCGGCTGGCTCCTGCTGCCCGCACCCCTGGGCCTGCGCCTCGCGCTCTGCCTCATGGCCGCACTCGTCGGCTACTTCTACTCCTACGCCTACGCCGAAGAAGCAGGCGAACACCGCCTCGCCCGCCACGGCTTCCCCATCGGCACCGGCCGCCGCATCCGCGACGAAGCCCGCGAAGCGGCCGAAGCCGAAGCACACGCCAACTACCTCATCCACTACCGCACCTAGAGCGACCGCTCCGCCGCCTCACGATCCTTGAAACACGCCCACGACTCCGTCACCAACGACGCGTGCCGCACCAGATCCACCGCCGTCCGCGCCAGCGCACCCGCCGCCGCCATCGTCGCCGACCGCGCACGCGGACCCGCCGCTGCCGCCGTGAACGCCGGCGTCCGCCACCCCTGACTCGGATCAGCGATCGCCACCAGCGGGCAGATCGTCGGCACCACCGTGCTCACGTTCCCCACATCCGAAGACTCCGAAACCGCAACCGGATCCGGCTCACCCGCGTGCACCCCGAGCTCCGCCAAATGCCGCGCGAACCGCGCCGCCAGCACCTCGTTCGGCCGGAAATGCCGATGCCCCGCACCAAGCCGCTCCACCTCGACCGTCGCACCGGACGCACCCGCGGCACCCTCCGCGCACGCCATCACATCGTCGACCAGCCGATCCAGCGCCCGCCCCGTCGGCGCCCGCACCCCGAACCGCGCCTGCGCCAGATCAGGCACCACATCCGTCGCGTCCCCGCCATGCGTGATGATCCCCTGCACCTGCGCGCCCCTCGGCAACCGCCGATGCAACGCCGCCAGCGCCGTGAACATCTGGATCAACGCCGCCAGCGCGTCCACCCCGTCAGCCGGATCACCCGTCACATGCGCCGCACGCCCATGGAACGACACCGCCAGCTCCACCTGCGCCGACAACGGCGCCCACGTCCACGTGTGCACACCCGGCCGGAACATCAGCACCGCGTCCAGCCCGTCGAACCACCCGGCCCGCACCGCCGCGTCCTTACCCTCGGCAGGCGTCCCGATCACCCGCAACGTCCCCGGCACCTTCCCCAGCGCACCGGCCACCGACAACGCCGCACCCAGCCCGGCGGCCGCGACCAGGTTGTGCCCGCACGCGTGCCCCAGACCAGGCACCGCGTCGTACTCCAGCAGCAAAGCCACAGCAGGCTTCTCATCCGTACCCACACCGGCCGTGAACGCCAGCCCATCACGCTCGACTTCGAACCCGGCCTGCTCGAGCTCCTTCGTCAGCACCCGCGCCGCGAGTTCCGGCTCCGGATCCGCGTGCAACGTCAGCCCGATGTTCCACAGCCGCTCCTCGAGCGACGTGAGCTGGTCGTCGACCAGGTCGTAAAGCTCTTCATCCTCCACGCGCGGCTCCTAGTCGCAGTTGTCGCAATTGCCGCACGGCTCGCCACGCACCTCACCGAGCGAACCCAGCAACGTCCGCCGACGGCACTGACAGGTCTGGGCGTACCGCCGCACCATCGCCACCCGCGCGTGCTCGATCGCCTGCGCCCGCAGGAAAACCGCCGACGCCAGCTCCGCCAGCCGCTCGTCGCTCTCCCCGCCCGCCGCCCGCGTCAACGCCCGTCTCCCGATCTCCCGCACCGCGCCGACCTGCCGCAACGCGGGCAGCAACCGTGCCAGCTCCACCCGCCGCAACCCCGCCTGCCGCGCCAGCTCCGTCCGCGAAAGCCCACCGGGCCACCGCAACGCCCGCACCACCCGCGCCATCGCGTCCTCATCGAACTTGTCCTCGACAACGCCCGCGTCCCACGACGGCCGATGCAGCAGCAACGCCCTGCCTGGCATCCGGTCCTTGCCCACCCGCCGCACCTGCCGGTGATAGACGTCCACCGACGGCGGATCGTCGACGTGCACCACGAACCGCACGTCTTCCTTGCCGACCGCCCAGTCCGCCGCGCCGGCGACGACGACCACCCGCACCAGGCCAGCCAGGAACGCGTCGCGCACCTCCGACCGCCGCCTGCCGGGCAGCCCGTCGTGATAAACGGCCACCCGTTCACCACAGTCGCCCAGCACCCGCGCGAACCACTCGGCACGCACGCGGTCCGCGACATGCACCAGCCCGCTGCCAGTGCTCGCCACCACCTCGGACTCGGCGATCCGCCACTTCAGGTCGTCGTCATCGACATGCCGGACCGCCAGCCGGACATGCGAATGATCCAGATCGCCTGCCACGTGCCGCGCGTCCTGCAACCCGAACTCCGCGACGATGTCCTCACGCACCCGCTTGGCCGCGGTCATCGTCAACGCCAGCACCGGCGGACGCCGCCGCAGCCCGCTGACCGTCGCGGCCAGCCGCACGTACTCCGGCATGAACTCATGGCTCCACTCGCTCACGCCCTGCGCCTCGTCGATGACCAGCACCGACGCGGTCGACGTCGCGACCGCGGCCGCGACGTCCTGTTCGGCCAGCTGCTCGGGCGCGAGCACCAGGAACCCGACCTCACCTGCCCGAAAGCGGGCCAGCACCTGACGGCGAAGGCCCGCTTTCGAAGTCACCGGCTCGGCGACGAGTTCTCTTGCCCGCAGCAGCTCGAGGCGCGCGCCTGGCTGGGGTGAAACGACCACCACCGGCCGATCCGGCCACAGCTCGGCCAGCGCTTCCAGAATCAGCTCACCACTGGTCGTGACCAGCACGGTGTCCACGCGCCCTGCAGAGCGCAGCGCCTCGGCATGACCCGGGCAATATCTCACAATCACGTCACCCACTCGGGGGACGTACCCCGGATCAGCCGATCTTATGCACGTGAACGTCACGCTCGGGAACCGTTCGGTCTCAGCGCATCACCGAGGACCTCGAAACAGGCCATCAGCTCGTCATGGCGACCGGCCGCGCGCAGCCTGGGCGGATCGGGCTGCCCGATCGAATGGTCGTCGGCACGCACCGCCTCCAGCAGCGCGACCACCTCGGCGGGCTCCGGCACCAGCCGATCCCCGCCCAGGTACGACAGCACGATCGCGCTCTCCCCGCCCGGCGCCT
Organism: Amycolatopsis sp. NPDC059657; assembly: GCF_042734395.1. Classification (NCBI taxonomy): domain Bacteria; kingdom Bacillati; phylum Actinomycetota; class Actinomycetes; order Pseudonocardiales; family Pseudonocardiaceae; genus Amycolatopsis; species Amycolatopsis sp. NPDC059657. Next base: position 12,394 of record NZ_JBHWEB010000032.1, read on the forward strand.
CGACGGCGACCGCCCAGCCGTTCACCTCGTCCCACAGCAGCGCCACATCCCGGCCGGGGAAACGGTCCAGCCGCCAGTCGAGCGCCACGTACGCGGACACCGGCTCGTCGAGATCGACGGTGCACGACTCCCAGCCGACCCCCACCGCCCGCGCCGTGAGGCTGAGGTACTCGCGTAACACCCGGCTGAGCCGGTACCCGATGTCGTTCCCGAAGTCGACCACACTGCTCACGGCTTCCCTTTCTCGCCAGTGGAGGAGACGGCAGCCGTGTACCCGGCCACCCGGCGAAAAACACATGGGATTCGACGTGTGATTCGGGCTGCTCCTGGGTATCAGCCGAGCAGACGCCGGCACGAAGGGGCGAACCATGCTCAGCCATCACGATCGTGAAGCACTTCAGAAGATCGAGCAGTGGTTCGAACTCGCCGACCCCGCGCTCGTCGAGTCGTTCCGGCGCGGCTCCACGCGCACGCCCTTCTGCCCCCGCCTCGGCTGGGTGATCGTGGCCGACGTCTTCGCGGTGCTGCTGATCCTCTTGGCGAGCATCACCTCCAGCGCGGCACTGGTGTTCACCGCATTGGCCACCGTCGGGCTGGCCGCCTCACTGCACGTCGTGCGCGCCATGGAACTGAAGGGCCGCGACGCCTGATCGTCTCCCCTCCTGGCCGTTTGAAAAAGTGTGGGTCCCGGTTTTCCGGGACCCACACTTTTTGGCTCTTCAGAGCCGAGCGGTATAGGGCGTTATACACTTAGTATGTCCGCGAGCGGACTGTCGCCGAGCTTCCGGAGCAGCGCCGCGGGATCTTCGTAGACCGCCACGGCTCCGGCTTCGAGCAACTCGGCCTCGCTCGTCCCGCCGCACCGAAGACCGATCGTCGGCACCCCTACCTTCTTGGCCGCGATCACGTCCCATACCGCGTCACCTACGAAGATCGCCCGCTCTGCCCCTACCCCGGCGCGGTCCAACGCGACCTCCACGAGCTCCGGATCGGGTTTCGCGGTGTCCACGTCCTCCCCCGTGGTGATGGCGGTGACGACGCCGTCCAGCTTCAGTACCTCACGCAGCCGGTCTGCCTCCTCCGGTGAGGCGGACGTCGCGAGCACCACCTGTGCGCCGCGACCGGCGATGGTCGAGACCAGCTCGCGAGCCTGATCGAACGGCCGCAGCAAGGCGGACTCGGCCAGGTACAACTCGGTGTGCCGCTTCTCCACCCGCCCACCGATCTCGGCAGCGAGCTCCTCGCCGAGCAGGTTCGCCAGCAGCTGTGACCCGCCCATCCCGATGGACCGGTGCACCCGCCAGGCGTCGACCGGATGTCCCGCCTCGTCGAATGCGCGCAGCCACGCGCAGGTGTGGAGGTAGACCGAATCCACCAGTGTGCCGTCGACGTCGAAAAGGACTGCGTTCATGATCGGTGGATTCCCGCTTGCCTCGGTGGGGAAACTGGAGTTTCGGGTGGAGCACGGCGGGTAACTCCCCGTGACCGACGCGAAAGGACGGTATCGGTGCCCGAGCTGAGCGAGTATCGCGGCAAGCGTGACCCCGAGCGAACACCGGAACCAGTCCCCCAGACCGACGACCTCGTCCGAGGCGACAACGACGTGTTCGTCATCCAGGAACACCACGCCAGGCGGCTGCACTGGGACATCCGGCTGGAACGGGACGGCGTGCTCGCCTCGTGGGCGGTGCCCATGGGACTGCCGTCGGAGCCGGGGACCATGCGGCTCGCGGTGCACACCGAGGACCACCCGATCGAATACGCGACGTTCTCCGGCGAGATCCCGGCAGGCGAGTACGGTGCCGGGAAGATGCTGATCTGGGACCACGGCCGGTACGAGACCCTGCACTGGAACGACCACAAGGTCGAGGTGGTCTTCCACGGCGAACGTGCCCGCGGCAAGTACCTGTTCCTCAACCGGCACGACCCGGAGTCCGAACGCGACTGGCTGCTCCAGCGCGTCGACCCGCCCGAGCCCGGCCACACTCCCCTGCCGCCCTTCATCGCGCCGATGCTGCCCCGCTCCGGCAAACTGCCGTCGCTGGCCGAGGACGGCGACTGGGCCTACGAGTTCGACTGGTCCGGCCGCCGCATGTCGGCGAAGATCGTCGGCGGCCGCTGCACGCTGTTCGACGACGGTGGCAGCGACGTGACCGGCGTGTTTCCCGAGCTCCGGTCGCTGGGCGAACAGCTCGGGTCGGCCGAGGTCTACCTCGACGGCGAAGTGATCGTGCTGGAGAACGGCAAGCCGAGCCCCGCCGCGCTGGACCGCCGCATCGGCGCGGCCCGATCACAGGCCAAGCGGCTCTCCCGGCATCTGCCGGCCCTGTACCTGCCGTGCGACGTCCTGCACCACGACGGCCGGTCCTGTGCGGACCTGCCGTATGTCGAACGGCGGCGGGTGCTCGGCGACCTAGACCTCAACGGCCCCCACTGCCGCATCCCCGACTTCTTCGTCGGCGACGGCGGCGCGGTCGCCGAAGCGAGCGTCAAGCACGGCCTCGCCGGCATCATCGCCAAACGGGCGGCGAGCACGTACCAAGCGGGCAAGACCAGCGGCGACTGGCTCACGATCCCCGGCGTCCGGGTCCGCGACGTCGTCATCGGCGGCTGGCGTCCCGGCGGCGGCAAGCGCGCGAGTTCGTTCGCCTCGCTCCTGCTCGGCATCCCCCACGGCGGCTCGCTGCGCTACGTCGGCAATGTCGGCGCCGGTTTCAGCGAAGACGACCTCATCCGGCTCACCGCCAGGCTGAAACGGTCCGAGCGCAAGAGTTCCCCGTTCCATTCGGTCCCGGAAGGACAGTGCCGCGACGCGCATTGGGTGACGCCCAGGCTGGTCGGCGAGGTCGTTTTCACCGGCTGGACCAAAGCAGGTTGCGTCCGCACCCCACGCTGGCGCGGCCTGCGCCCCGAACGCACGGCCGACGAGGTGAGCGACGATGCCTGAGTCGAAGGTGCTGGTCCAGGTGGAGGACCAGCGGCTGACCCTGACCAACCTCGAGAAGGTGCTGTACCCGTCGAACCAGTTCACCAAGCGCGACGTGATCAGCTACTACACCCGCATCGCCCCGATCATCCTCCCCTACCTGGCCGACAGGGCGACCACGTTCGTCCGCTTCCCCAACGGCGTCGAAGGCAAGTCCTTCTTCGAAAAGGACGTCTCCCGCCACGCCCCGTCCTGGGTCCGCACGGCCCGTCTCCCGACCGATTCCCGCCGCGGCGGCAGCGACCTGATCGACTACCCGGTCATCGACGGCCTCCCCGCACTGGTCTGGGCGGCCAACCTGGCGGCACTCGAACTCCACGTGCCACAGTGGACAGTCGGCCCACGTGGCGCCAAACACAGCCCCGACCTGCTGGTCTTCGACCTCGACCCCGGCGCGCCCGCGACGATCGTCGAGTGCTGCCAGGTCGCGCTGAAACTCCGCGACCTGCTCGCGGCCGACGGTCTCGTCGCGTACCCGAAAACGAGCGGCTCCAAGGGAATGCAGCTCTACTGCGCGGTACGCACCACCCGCGACGAACAGACCTCGGACTACGCGAAGTCTCTCGCGGAGACGTTGAGCACCCGCCATCCACGCGAGATCGTCGCCAAGATGGCGAAGGCGTTGCGCCCCGGCAAGGTCTTCGTGGACTGGAGCCAGAACAACCCGAACAAGACCACGATCGCCCCGTACTCGTTGCGCGCGCGGGAACTGCCGACCGTCTCGACCCCGCTGACCTGGGACGAGGTCGAGTCGTGCCGCAAGCCCTACGACCTGGTGTTCACGGCCGAGGACGTACTCGACCGCGTCGACGACCTCGGCGACCTCTTCGCGGACCTGGACGAGAGCCGCGCCAAGATACCCAAGGGCTCGTGAGCGTTGCGGGCGGTTCTAACCGCCCGCTCACGACCCCATCTGCAGCTTCAGCCCTGGTCCACAAAGGACTTGAGTCGAGGGTTCACTCCCCAGATGTCGCATTCGGTCGGATTGGCGGTGACGTGAGGGCCTAGTTTGGCCCGCTGGGCTGGGTGAAGGCTCCCTTCACCAACCCAATCTGGGTGAGGGAGGCCCTCACCCAGATATACGCAATGCCGGGTACAGGCAGGTTGGTCAAGCACGCTGCTCGGTGGGTGCCCAGGGGTGGTTGAACGTTGTGAACGGGGCGTTCGCAACGCTGAGCGACACATACGCCCCGTTCGTTCCGTCCACCCGACGCCGCAAAGCAGGCAAATGCGGCATTGCGGGGCGAAATTCGGCCGCTTGAGTCCTTTGTGGACGTTAGATAGTTTCGGCCGGGCCATCGACGACGGCCCGACCGACTCGCTCACGTGCCGATTGACAACGCAGGCCAAGCCTTAGCTACCCAGCATTGCAGATATACGGGTGATGGAGGCCCTCACTCGGGCCGTGAAGTGCACGAGCACGCCACCTTTGCGGTTCCCCTCGAGCCCACTAGACACCCGCGACATAGGCCGCGAAGTGTTTGAAGTACTCCTTGACGCTCAAGTCGATCTCGGCCGCTTCGATCGCGTTCACGGCATCGACCGCCAAAGCCTGGCAGGTCGACTCGACGTAGTCCCGTGCCCCGAGGTCTACCAGCAGCCGCTGCACCTGAGGCACCTCGGCCTCGGTCAACGAACCCGCGTCCACCTTCTCCAGCAACTCCGGCGAACCCGAAGCCTGCTGCTTGGCGAACCCCAGCAGCAACGTCCGCTTCCCCTGCCGCAGGTCGTCCCCGACCGGCTTCCCCGTGACCGAAGGATCCCCGAAAGCCCCCAGCAGATCGTCCCGCAGCTGATACGCCAGCCCCACCGGCTGCCCATACGCCGTCAAAGCGTCGCTGAGCTCGACCAGCCGCCCGGCCAACGCGGCACCCAGCCGCAACGGTCCCTCGACCGTGTACCGCCCGGTCTTGTACCGCGCGATCGTCATGGGGTCGGGCGCGAGGTCGGCCGGGCAGGCCGCCGCGAGGAGATCCAGGTACTGCCCGACCCCGGCGTCGACGGCCAGCTCGAAGAACACCGCCTGGGTCTCCGGCGTGGTCGTCCGCAGCAGCCCGATCGCGTAGAAGAACGCCATGTCGCCCACGATCATGCCGACGCCCTCGCCGAACCGCCGCGCTTCGCCGGTGTAGCCCGCCGCCAGATGTTCCTGCTGGTAACGGGCATGCGTGGTCACCAGGCCGCGGCGGGTGGGTGAGTCGTCCATGATGTCGTCGTGCACCAGGCAACCCGCGTGCAGGAGCTCGAGCGCCGCGCCGACGTCGACGATGCGGGGGTCGCCGGGTGAGCCGCCCGCGCCGAGGAACGACAGGTACGCCAGGCTCGGGCGTAGGCGTTTGCCGCCGCTCAAGACCGCGGCGCTCAGTGAGTCGACGACGGCTTCGGAGCCGGGGGCGACCGCGGCGTAGCGGGCGCGGTCGGCGGTGAGCTGGGCGCGGAGGCGGGCTTCGACGCGGCCGCCGATGTCGCGGCCGAAGTCGGCGAGTGTCCGGCCGACGAAGGCGGGCGCCGTCCCCCAGCTGATCGTCATGAGTCCCCCGATCTCTCGACGGCACGAGCGAGGTGCGCGCGTGCGGCGTCCACTGTGAACAGTTCGGTGAGCACCTCGCGCAGCGGCTCGACTTCGGGGCCGCCGAGTAGCAAGAGCTCTTGTGCCGCAACGAGTTCCATGACCGCGACCGCGGCGGCTCGGCGCGACAGAGCGTAGTCGTCGAGTAGTGAATCCGGCCCGCCGCCGATGACCGCGGCGAGTGCGGGAGCGAGCGCGGCCGCGTCCTGGAGGCCGACGTTGAGTGCCTGGCCGCCGATCGGCAGGTGCCGGTGTGCCGCGTCGCCCGCGAGCAGCACCCGGCCTTCGCGGTAGCGCGAGACCAGGCCGGTCGCGTTGTCGAAGGTGTCCACCCAGACCGGCGTTCCACCGGCGATGTCCTCGCCCGTCACCTTCGCCCAGACGTCCGTGATCTCGGCGAACGAGACCGGCTCGGGCCGCGATGCCGACCTGCCGAACTCGTGCACCATCACTCTGGTCACGCCGCCGCGGGTCGCGGCGACCGCCAGTCCGTGTTCGAACCGCTCGAACCGCCGGTCGGGCACGGAAAGCCCGGTGACATCGGCTCGCAGCAGTGCACGGGTCGCGGGGCGGAAGTCGTAGCCGAACCCGGCGAGCCGCCGGACCGTGCTGTCCTGGCCATCGCACCCCGACGAGGTACGCGGCCTCGATCGCGATCCTCCCGAGTGGACCGTCCACTTCGAACGGATCGCCGAGCCCGACCAGCGAATGCGACCGCAGCACCGAAACCCCCAGGTCCAGCGCACGCGCGGTCAGCACGGCTTCGGTCTGCGGCTGCTGGACCTTCCACAAAGGACTGTCCAACTCGAACGGCAGGCCACCGAAATGCGCCTTCCATTCGGTGTCCACCAACAACGAATCCAGCCCACGGGCACGCAGCAACGACGCCGACCGGGACGTCAGCTGCGTCGCGCGTGACTCGGTCATCGGCTCCGGCAGCCGCTCGACGACGATCACCGGGACGCCGGCTTCGCGCAGGTCGCCGGCGAGCAGAAGCCCGACGGGTCCGGCTCCCGCGATCACGACGCCGGTGCTGAGCGTGGTCATCGGCGTTCGGCGTGGGTCTTGGCGTGCCCGAGGGTGGCCAGGCTGTTGGCGCTCAACGCCGTACGCACGAACGTCCGCGCGTCGTCGACCCCCGCGTCCGCGCCGAGCACCGCCGCGATGTTCGCCTCGTTGATCCGCACCGTGTGCCGTGACGTGGCCAGCACTCCCCCTGGCCGCTCTTCGAACAGCCAGTGTCCGGTGTGGAGTGTCATCAGCGCGGGCGGCTGGATTTGCTTGTAAACGATCTTGCGGTGTGGCAGGCAGACGCGGATCGACTTCGTCGTGTGCGTCGAGCCGTCTTTGGTGCGGGTGTCCATCCCGAGCGTCTGGAGTCCGACCGTGTCCTCCTCGAGGTCGACGCGCGCGACGTGCGGCAGCCGGTCCGGCCAGAGCTGCGCCTCGTTGATGAAGTCGTAGACGTCGCTCGCGCTGCCGTCGATCTCCAGCGTGTCGTCGAAGCTGAACAGCAGGTCGTCCGGCACCTCGACGTTCTGCTTCAGCGCCGCCAGCTCGACCTTGCTGTTGCGGTCGACGGCCTGGTCGATCCACTCCAGATCGGCTTCGGTCGCCGCGCTGTAGTCGTGCAGCAGCCGGACCCGGCATTCGTTCTCCGCCAGCGGTTCGATGACCCACGCGCCGCCCATCGCGGCGACCGGTGCCTGCGAGACCTCCTGCCGGAAGTCGACGCGTAGCCCGGCCGGGTCCAGGTCTCGGCGCGAGGTCCACGTCTTGGCCGTGCCGTTCGCGGTCGCCCAGATCTGGATCCGCTCGGTCGTCTCGCCCCGCTCGACGTACTCGACGTGCACGGTCGGGTCGAACAGCTGCGGCCAGTTCTCGACGTCGGCGATGAGCCGGTAGACGGTCTTCGCAGGCGCGGCGACGGTGATCTCGTGCTCGACTTCGCGCATGGTGTCCCCCTCAGAAGTTGCCAAGGCCGCCGCAGACGTTCAACGCCTGCGCCGCGATGGATCCGGCGGTGTCGGTGACCAGGTAGCCGACCAGCCCGGCGACCTCGTCGGGTGTGGAATACCGGCCGAGCGGGATCTTGGCGTTGAACCGGCCGAGAATGTCCTCTTCGGACGTCTCCCACGCGGCCGCGTAACCCTGGCGAACCCGTTGCGCCATCGGGGTTTCCACGTACCCGGGGCATACCGCGTTGACGGTGATGCCGGTCTTGGCCAGCTCGTTGCCCAGTGCCTTGGTGAACCCGACGACCCCGTGTTTGGACGCCGAGTACGGCGCGCCCAGCACCACGCCCTGCTTGCCCGCGGTGGACGCGATGTTGACGATCCGGCCCCAGCCCTTGTCCCGCATGCCGCCGGTGGCCAGCACGTCCCTGGTCATCAGGAACACGCTGGTCAGGTTCGTGGCGATCACGTCGAACCAGAGCTCGTCGTCGAGGTCGGCGGTCACTCCCCCGCCGCTGCGGCCCGCGTTGTTGACGAGGATGTCGATCGTGCCGTACCGCTCGACCGCGGCCGTCACGAACGCCCGGATCTGCTCGGGCGAGCGCACGTCGCAGGTAGTGCCGTCGACCTCGTATCCCTTGTCCCGCAACTGTTTGACGGTCAGCGCGACGTTCTCCGCGTCCCGTGCGCAGAGGTAGACGCGGTGCCCGGCCGCGCCGAGCAGGTCGGCGATCGCGAGCCCGATCCCGCTGGTCGCGCCGGTGACGATGGCGGTCCTGGTCATGGTCGCCCTCACGCCGCGTTGGCCAGCGCGAGCAGCTCGCGCGGGGTCTTGGCGGCGGTCGCGGCGTCGTCGTCGAGCGGGATCCGGTATTCGCGGGTGATCCGCGCGACGGTCTCCAGCAGCGCGAGCGAGTCGTAGCCCAGCTCGTTGAACTCGGTGTCGAGGATGTCCCCGTCCAGGTCGACGGCCTCGTCCGTGCCCGCGCCGTCGCGCAGGATGCGCTTCAGGCTGTCCAAAGTGAGTTCCATCAGTGTTCCTCCCAGTCGAGCCGCACCACGGCGGCCGAGTTGAATCCCCCATGCCCGCGCGCGAGCACGAGCGCGGTGCGCACCGGCGCCTCCCGCGCGGTGGTCACCAGATCGAGCCGGTAGCGCGGTGCGAGCTCGGTGTTGGTCGCCGGTGGGATGACACCGTCGCGCAGCGCCAGCAACGCGGTCGCGACATCGAGCGGCGCGCCACCGGCGTTGAGACGGCCGGTCATCGTCTTGGGCGCGGTGACCGGCACCCCGTACGGCCCGAAGACGGCGGTGATCGCCTCGGCTTCGACCGCGTCCAGCTCGGGTGTGGCGGCGGCGTCGGCGAAGACGACGTCGACCGCGTCCGCCTCGATCCGGGCGTCGAGCAGCGCGTTCACGATCGCGCGCCGCAGGCCTGGCTCGCGGCCCAGACCCGGTTTCGGGTCGAAGGTGGCCGCGTATCCGGCGAGCGCGCCGTAGCCGTGCGCCCCGCGCGCACGGGCGGCCGCGGCGTCTTCCAAGACCAGCATCGCGCCGCCCTCGCCGGCCACATGCCCGGCGGCGCGGACGTCGAACGGCAGGTACGCCGTGGATGGGTCATCGCCGACGCTCAGCCGAGCCTGTTGTGCGACCCAGCCCCAGGGGCAGATGGCGCCGTCGACGCCGCCGGTCAGCATCATCTCGCTGCCTTTGCGCAGCTGACGCCGCGCCTGAGCGATCGCGTCGAGACCGCCCGCCTGGTCGGCCACGATGACCCCGCCGGGCCCTTTCAGTCCATTGCGAATGGAGATCTGCCCGGTGTTGACCGCGTAGAACCAGGCGAACGACTGATACGCGCTGACGTATTCGCTGCCCTTGCTCCACAGGTTCTGCAGCTCCCGCTGCCCGAACTCGAACCCGCCACCCGAAGCGGCGGTGACCACGCCCATCTCGGGTGAGCCGGCGCCCGCGTCCGCGATCGCCCAGTCCGCCGCGACGAGCGCGAGCCTGGTCATGTGGTCGGTCTGCGGCAGCAGCCTGCTCGGCAGGTGATCGGCCGCTTCGAACCCCGGCACCTCCCCGGCCAGCCGCGCCGGGTAGCCCGAGGCGTCGAACCGCCGCACCGGGCCGATCCCGCCCTCGCCCGCGCAGGTCGCCTTCCAGTACTCCTCGGTGCCGAGCCCGTTCGGCGCGACGACACCGAGTCCGGTGAACACGGCCGTCATCGCACGCTCCCCAAGACCATCGCGCTCTGGAAACCGCCGAACCCGCTGCCGACGCTGAGCACGGTGTCCGTCCGCCACTCGCGCGCGGTGACCGGCACGTAGTCCAGGTCCAGTGCCGGGTCGGGGGTGGTCAGGTTCGCGGTCGGCGGCACGACGTCATGCCGCATGGCGAGCACGGACGCGGCGATCTCCAGCGACCCGATGGCGCCGAGCGAATGCCCGATCATCGACTTGATCGAGCTGATCGGCGTGCGGTAGGCGTGCTCGCCGAGCGCGCGCTTGAACGCGGCCGTCTCGTGCCGGTCGTTCTGCTGGGTGCCGGAGCCGTGCGCGTTGACGTAGTCGAGGTCCGAGGCGTCGAGCCGTGCCTCGGCGAGCGCGGCGGTGATCGCCTGAGCCATTTCGGCGCCGTCCGGGCGCAGGCCGGTCATGTGGAAGGCGTTGCCGCGCGAGGCGAATCCGGCGATCTCGGCGTAGATCTGGGCGTTGCGTTTCCGCGCGCGCTCCAGGTCTTCCAGCACGAACACCGCCGAGCCCTCGCCGAGCACGAATCCCGTGCGGGTCGCGTCGAACGGCCGCGACGCGTGCGCCGGGTCGTCGTTGCGCGGCGTGGTGGCCTTGATCGCGTCGAAGCAGGCGACGGTGATCGGGGAGATCGGCGCGTCGGTGGCGCCGGTGATCATCACGTCGGCCGAGCCGTCCCTGATCAGCTCACAGGCCTGGCCGACGGCGTCGAGCCCGGAGGTGCAGCCGGTGGAGACCACCGCGACCGGGCCTTCCGCGCCGCATTCCCACGCGACCTCGCGGGCGAACGAGCTCGGGACCAGGTAGTCGTACAGGTGCGGCACGGCGTATTCGTGGTCGACGAGGTACTTGCGCCCGTCGTCGCTGACCACGCGATACTCCTGCTCGAGGCCCATCGTCGCGCCAACGGCGGTGCCGATGGTGACACCGACGCGTGCCGGGTCGCCGAAGGCGATCCCACTGTCCGAAATGGACTCGCGGGTGGCGACGACGGCGAGCTGCGCCGCCCGGTCCATCCGCCGGATCTGCTGCGGGGTCAGGCCTTGCGCCTCGGGGTCGAAGTCGATCTCGGCGGCCACCCGCGAGCGGAACGGCGAGGCGTCGAAGGTGCTGATCAGCCGCGTCGCGGTGCGGCCATCGCTGAGCAGGCTCCAGAACTCCTTGGCGCCGACGCCGCCGGGCGCCACCACACCGACCCCGGTGATCGCGACCCGGCGGGTCACCGCTGCTCCCAGTCGTAGAAGCGGGTCGCCATCGCGTCCTTGGGCGAGCGCCAGGTCTTCGGGTCGTAGGCGTCGATGAACTCCTTGAGGTCGGCGCTGATCCGGACGAATTCCGGATGCGTCTTGGCCTGCTCGATCGCCTCGGCGCCCTTGTCCTCCTCGAAGTCCTGCAGGTGGAAGTACAGGCCGCGGTAGTGGAAGAGCTGGCGGCGGCGGGTGCCCATCAGCCAGGGCATCTCGCCCGCGTCGAAGGCGGTGAACAGGTCGGCGACCGATTCGGCCGAGCCCGTGTCCATTCGCGCCACGATCAGCGTGCTGTGCATGGTCTTCTCCTTGGGATCACTGGGGCCCGAACCATCGGTGCAGCGCCTCGGTGAGGCCGTCACCCGGCCCGGCCCACGCGACGTAGCCGTCCGGGCGGAGCAGGACGGCGTCAAGGCCCGGTTCCGTGGGCGTGGCTGCGACGACGTCCACCCGGCCTTCCCAGCCGGTCAGCTCGGCACCGATCAGCACGCCACGGCCTCCGGCGAGCAACTCGGCGACCGTGCGGCCGTCGCTGAGGGCCGCGTTGGGCATCCGGCTGCCGACGAGAGGGTGCTCGCTGTCGCCGTAGCGGATGTCGAAGCCGCTGACCATGCCGGCCAGGTGCCGTGCGACGTCGGGGATGGCGATGAGCTCGGCCATGACCGAACGCAGCGGGTCGACCTCCTCGCCGTTGAGGAAGAGCATGCCCTGGGCCAGCGTGTTGCGGAGCACGCGCGCGCCGACGGGGTGGCGTTCCGCGTGGTAGGTGTCGAGCAGGCCGTCCGGCGCGTGGCCGTTGACCGTCGCGGCGAGTTTCCAGCCGAGGTTCACCGCGTCCTGCACGCCGAGGCTCAGACCCTGGCCACCCGCGGGCAGGTGGATGTGCGCGGCGTCGCCCGCGAGCAGCACCCTGCCCCTGCGGTATTCGGTGACCTGCCTGGTCGCGTCGGTGAACGCGCTGACCCAGCGGACATCGGCGCCGTGCAGGCTCTCGCCGGTCAGCTTTTCCCACCAGTCGGCGACCTCGTCGAAACTCACCTGGCGGTCGGTGTGCGGGACACCGCGCGGGCAGACGATGATCCGGTCGACGCCGTCACCGAGCGGAGCGGACATGACCATGCCCTCGGGCACCCGCTCGCCGATGAACCGGGGCCGGATGTTCCGGCCCGCCACGTCGGCCAGGTACATCTCCCTGGTGGCCTCGGTGCCGGGGAAGTCGAACCCGGCGAGCCGCCGGACGGCGCTGCGGCCGCCGTCGCAGCCGACCAGGTAGGCCGCGCGCAGCTCCGAACGCCCGTCCGGGCCGTCGACCAGCGCGAACACCCGTTCGTCGGTGTCCTGCAGGCCGACCAGTTCATGGCCGCGGAGCACGGTCGCGCCGAGTTCGGTGACCCAGTCCTCGAGCACTCGCTCGATCCGGTGCTGCGGGATGCCGCGCGCGCCGAAATGCGCGCCTTCGAGCACGCCGTAGTCCATCGGGATCCCCCCGAAATGACCCTGCCTGCTGGTTTCCACCGTGCCGAAGCGTTCGAGCAGGCCACGCTGGGCGAACACCTCGGTGGCACGCGCGGTGAACCCGAGCCCGCGTGATTCGCCGGTGGGTGTGTTCCGCCGTTCCAGCACGACGACGTCCACCCCGGCCAGGCGCAGTTCACCGGCGAGCATCAGCCCGACGGGCCCGGCGCCGACGACGAGAACGGTCTTGTCCATGGCTATCCCTTCGACTTCAGCGGATCGGGTGCGGCACGCGGTCGCGCCCAGTGGTGCGGTTGATGTGGATCGCCCGCGCGATATCGCCGAAGGTCCGCTTCAGCACGCCCGCCTTGAAGGACGTGCCGGGCTTGAAACGGGGGCTGAGATGTTCGAAGTCGCTCTTCTCCATTTCTTCGAGGCGCATCTCGTTGGCCGCCAGCTCCCATTCGACGAAGGTCCGCGAGGTGCGATGCAGCTTGCCAGGCCAAGCCCGGCCCTGCTCCAAGTGTTGCCTGGCGAGCTTGGCCTCGAAGGCCATCAGCGCGCGCAGTGAAGCGCTGATCCGCCCGGTTTCCAGCTGGGCTTCCACGGTCTCGCGGTCCAGGTCGAACCTGGCGAGGTGGTCGAGAGGCAAATAGAGGCGGCCGACACCCAAGTCCTCGCGCAGGTCCCACATGAAGTCGATCAGCTGGAACGAGGTCGTCGCGTGGCGGCAGGCCTCGTCAGCGTCGCCGCCGATCGCGCCGAGCATCGGGTTGGCCCAGTAGGCGGGCATCAGCGTCACGGTGTCGATGAACGACTCGAGGTCCTCGGCGGTCTGGTACTCCGTGGTCAGCAGCGCGGTCCGCTGGGCTTCGAGCCAGGCGGGCACCTCGTCGAGCGGGAGTTCCCAGGTGCGCATGAGGTGCACGAAGGCCTGGGCGAGCGCCGAGTCGGACTCCTCGTCGCGGGAGGACGGCTTGCCGGGCAGCTCGTCCTTGAGCGCGGCCGAGAAGAGGGTTTCCCATTCGTCGAGGCGTTTCGCGCGGACCTCGACGCTGTGGTCGCGGACGTCGACGATGTCGTCGAGGTAGGTGATGAAGGCGAAGAACACCTCGAAGTAGGGGCGCTTCTCGACCGGGAACATGAAGCGGATCTGCGTGCCCGATCCCCTGGCCTTCGCCTGGGCTTTGAGCAGCTCGCTGCAGTGGAGATACGCCTTGCGCAGACCCGGCTCGGTGATTCCGGCCACTTCCAGTTCGCGTTCGTTCATTTCAGCTTCTTTCCAACCGGCGGAGCGCGTTCGCCGCGAACAGCGTGGTGAGTACGCGCGATCCGAAATAAACGGGGAATCTGCCGAGCTTGTAATAGGGCGCCGCGGGCCACGAGCCGTCGGCTTCCTGGCTCTCGATCAACAGTTTCTTGCGCTGCCGCTGACCTTCTTCGAGACCGATGTTGTCGGCCGCGATGGCACGCAACGCCACATCGAGCACCCACTCGTCGTCTTCTCGCTGCATGATCGCCTCGGCGAGCGGCTTTTCGAGCGTGTCCCGCAGATCGTCGAAGCGTTCCGCCAAGCGGGAGACAACCTGGAGAAACGCGTCGGGACTCGGGTAGTAGCGGCTTCCGTTCAGGTATGCGCCGGATTCGAGATGCCCGGTCACGTACTCTCGCGTCGCCTCGATCACGTCGGCGCCCGTTCGCATGCCACGGCGTTGCGCTTCTTTGAGCACGCACAACGCGTTGGCGGCGGCGACCGGGTCGAATTTGGCACCACGTCCGCCGTCCGGCCAGTACACCATCACCACGTTTTGCGCGGCCGCGGACAGCAGTTCCTCGGCGAACTCGATCAGTTCGGCGCCGGAGATCAGGCTGGTGTCGTGCAAGGCCTGCGCGGCCACCGCGGTGCAGTCGGTGTCGGCGGGGAAGACGGTGCCGTCGACGAACAGCCGGACCCGGCGCCCGGCCGTACCCCGCCCGATCAACCGTCCAAAGTGCTCGACGAGATCACGTTCTTCCCACGGCAGCAAGGGAAGCCCGAGTATCGCGGCGGACAGGTCGTCCGTCAGCTCGAAGCCGATGTCCGCGCCGAGCCGTCGTTCGATCACCGCCCGCGCTTCGGTCAGCGCGACGGTGTCCTCGAAGGACGGCTCGAACGCGATCCGCGAGAGCATCCCGTTCGGACTGTCCACAGCGGACTCGATGAACGCCAGCGCGTGGCCGGCCGCCTGCCGTGGCATGGTGGCGCTGTCGGGCGGGTTCACTCAGTCCTCTTCCGGGCTGCGCTGGCCGACCGGCGAGATCTGCTGCCCGACGACGTCCATGCCGGCGTCGATGGTGATGACCTGCCCGGTGGCGGCGGCGAACTTGAGGTCGGCGATCTGCGCGATGGCGTGGCCGAGGTCCGACGGCTCCATCTGCCTGCCGAACAGCGACCGCTCGGCCAGGTATTGCTGCAGTTCGGGCGTGTTCACCCTGGCGCTCGCCTCGGTGCGGACCGAGCCGGGCGCGACGGTGTTGACCGTAATGCCGAAGAGCCCGGCGTGCCCGGCGACATGCCTGCTGAACGTGTTGAGCGCGGCCTTCGCGGTGGATTGGGCGACACTGCCGGCGGCCGAGTCGGCGTCGATGCTGGACACGTAGACGATGCGGCCGGCGCGGCGCGTCCGCATGATCTTGAGTGCCTGCTGGGTCAGGAAGAACGCGGCGGTCAGCTCGCCGGTGACCTTGGCGGCGAAGGTGTCCCAGGTCAGCGTGTCGAGCTGCTCGAACGGCGGGTGCACGGTGTTGGCGTTGCACACCAGCACGTCGATACGGCCGTGCTCGGCCTTGACCTGCTCGACGAGCCGGATGACCTGCTCCTCGTCGCAGACGTCGGCCTGGATGTCCTGCGCCGAGCCGCCGTCGGTCTCGATCGCCTTGACGACCTCCTTGGCGGCGGCGCTGTTGCTCAGGTAGTTGACGATGACGTGGTAGCCGCGGGCGGCCAGTTCACGGGCGGCCGCGGCGCCGATCCCCCGGCTGGAACCGCTGACCAGCGCGACCATCTTCGCTTCGGGCATGTCGTCCTCCAAGTCAGAGCGTGTCGCCGGGCAGCACGTCGAGGTCGGTCGTGTAGACGATCGGGCGCGGGGTGACGTGCAGGTCGGGGTCGTCGAGCATGCGCTTGATCGAGGCACGCCATTCCGGGTTCACCCTGGCCGCGTCGAGCGCCTTGCCGGTTTCCCATTCCGCGACGTTGATGAACCGCGACTCGGCGTTGTCGGTGACAGCGCGGAACATGCGGGCCCTGATGAAGCCGTCCTGGACCGCCATGATCCTGGCGTTGTCCTTCCACCTTTCCAGGAAAAGTGCGGATTCTTCGGGCGGCACGGTGAAGACATTGATCAAGGTGACCGCTTGATCCACTTTGGATTCGGTCAAATCAACATTCAGAGTCATTTGATTCCCAGTCGGAATTATGGGCAGCACAAATACAGGTGTACTGCCGGATTCTTTGGTCAGCTGGCGGCTTGGGCTTCGCCGAGGAAGCCCAAGCGCAGGCCGACGCCGTGCACGGTCACGATGATCGACCGGCGGCGCAGCTTCTTGCGCAGGCTGTTGACGTGCGTGTCGATGGTCCGGTTCGACCGGGCCCACGCGTCGCCCCAGACGAGATACATGATCTCGCGCCGGGTGAACACCCGCGCCGGATCGGACGCGAGCAGCCTGAGCAGGTCGAACTCCTTGCGCGTCAGCACCACGAGCCCGCCGTCGAGCCACACCTCGCGCGAGCGCGAGTCGATCAGCAGCGGACCCCGCTCGATATTGGCCGCCGCCTCACCGCCCGCACGCAGCACCTCGTCGACCCGTGCCAGGAATTCGCTGTCCGGATACGGTTTGACCAGGCAGGAGTCGGCTTCCTCGCACAGCCCGAGCACCCGGTCCCGGTCCGCGTCGCGCCGGGTGGTGCCGATGATCGGCGCCCTGCTCTTCGCCCGTATCCGCCGCCACAGCTCGAAACCGTCCACAGTGGAAATGCCGAGCACCACCAGATCGGCCATCGGCGCCTTGACGACGGCGGACGGCGCGTCGGCGGCGGCGCAGACGTCGAAACCGCGGCCACGCAGCGCGTGAACGGTCCGTAGCGACTCGGCGGGGTCGCTCTCGGACACCAAAATTCGTACCATTCGTTCCCCCAGGAACAGTCAGGTAACTACCCCAGTGGCGGCAGATCACGCCGCGAAGGCACACACGCCGATCGGGTGCGCGGTCCCCACCGCGTCTCCGATCCGGCTTCATCCCCAGATGTGTGTGCCACGTCCGTGGCCACCAGATGACTTGAGCATAGGTCGGTTTCCGCGACCGCGCAAACGACCCGCTCGGAGCTTTTGTGAACGCAGCCTCGACCGGCGCCACAATTGTCAAATATTCTTTAAAATCAGTTCCCGCGGAACACTTCGGGCAGCTCGGCCGTTCCGCCGACCCACACCGGCACGAACTCCAGCCGCCGCATCCGCCATCCTTCGGCCAGCCGCACGACATCAGCGTCGTAGTACCCGCCCAGCGAGAAGTACGTCGTCGGATCGGCCGCCCGATGCACATGCGTGGCGGTCAGCTGCGCCCTGACCGAGGCCGTGTCCCCCTCGACGGCGATATCGATACCGCCCGCCACATGCAGCGTCCGCTCGAAGCGGCGCCTGCCTTCCGCGTGAAACTCCGCCAACCCGGCGAACCCGACGAATTCCCCCAGCGGGAACTTCACCCACGCGTCTTCGGTGAAAACCGTGTCGTACCAGTCATCGTGCCGGTAACGGTCCATATTGATCAAGTAGCGATCCGTGAGCTCCCGGATTGCCAGGCGATCGCCCACAGTCAGATCGTTTTCGAGCAGATCCATTTCTCAGCCTCTTCGATAGGGCTCAAGCCCCGATAGTCATTACCCCAGAAAATGACGTGAATCGAATAACCGCGGCCATCATGCTTTCCCCCACTGTCATTTCACTGTCACGCCCCAGACCAGCCCAAACCCTCCAAACCCGCCCCTTCGACACGAGTACGACAACCCCTTGACCCGCCACCCCTTCCGTCAAGATTTGACATTTGCCACCCCATTTCCATGCGCCCCCACACCCTTTTACCCGCCGCTAACCCCACCCTTTCACCACCACGCGTACCCAGAGAGTCGGCACCCGTACCCAAAGGGTCGCCACCCGTGCCTGGGGAGTCGGCACGCCCGCCGACTCCCCAGGCTCGCGTGCCGACTCCCCAGGCTCGCGTGCCGACCGTTCCGGTACGCGTGCCGACCGTTCGGGAACGCGATGTTCCACACGGACTGCCGGAATGCCCCCAGTCCCACGCTCGGATGCCGCGAGTCGGATGGTGGGGCGGGGTGCGTCGCGCGGGGCGTGGGGCGAGGCGGTGACGGGGTGGGGGAACGAGTCCGGGCGGGGTCGCTGTCGGCTGCGACCCCGCCCGGGTGTTGCGTCACCGAACCCAACTGCGATCAGGTCGGAGGCACTGTAGAAGAGCCCGGTACGCGGCCCCAGATACATTGAGCGTCGAAGACGGGGTCCGAAGTGGGGCAAGCGTGCTCCGCACGTTCCCTGAGCGGGCGCGTTGTGGACACTTGGGCCCGGTAGGCTCCGCGAGTTCAAGATCATTTCGGGGCTGCCGGTGGAAGGGGTGCTGACCCATCGAGCGCGACTCAGCCGGGAAGCGTGGTCCGGCGGGATGGCTGGTCTTCACGATCGGGGTGGCCGAGCTGCTCGGCGCGGCGGGGCTGTGGATCGCCAGCGGGCTCGGGTGGACGGTGGCCTTCGGGTCGTTCGTGGTGACCGACGGGGTGCTGGGACTGGCCTTCCTAGGCTGCGGGGTACTGCTGGCGACGCAGCGGCCGCGTAATCCGATCGGCTGGCTGATACTGGCCGGTGGGTTCGCGCACGCGACGACCGCGGTGGCCGTCTCGGCGCTCGCGTTCGGGGTGGGCGCCCAGTGGCCGGTTCCGTTGCTGCGTTCGCTGGACACCGTCGCGCACTGCTCGTGGCCGTGGGCGCTGGGCGTGTGCATCCCGTTGGCGCTGCTGCTCTTTCCCGACGGTGAGCTGTCTGGCCGGGCTTGGCGGAAGGTGACCGTCGCGACCGCGGCCTACGGGGTGCTGTTCGTCGCGTGGAGCGCGACCGACACCGGCACCTACCCGGTCAGCGCGGGCTCCGGCTACGCGGCCGTGCCCGCGTTCGCGCCGCTGCTGCCGCTGCGCGGCAAGATCGAACTGGTCAGCATCGTGCTGTTGCTGCTGCCCGGCCTGATCGCCATGGTGAAGCGGTACCAGCGCGGCGACGAGAAACTCCGGCGCCAGATGCTGTGGCTGATACTGGCGGTCGCCGGGTTCGTGCCGTGGAGCCTGTTCGGCGTGGCGGCGGACGCGGTGCAGCTGCTGGTGGTGCTGCAGCCGATCGCCATCACCGTCGCCATCCTGCGCTACCAGCTGCTCGACATCCGGCTCGTCATTTCGCGCGCGCTGCTGTACCTCGTGCTGTCGGCGGCGATCATCTGCGTGCACGCCGGCGCGGTCTTGCTGCTCGGGCTGTTGCTGCACCAGGAGTTCGGCTGGGGCAGCGCGGCCGTGGTGACGGTCGGCGTCGCGGTGGTGTTCAACCCGGCGAGGGTGTGGTTGCAGCAGATCATCGACCGCTGGGTCTATGGCATCCGTGACGATCCCGTCCGCGCGCTCAACCGGTTCGGCACCAAGCTCGGCACCGAGACCGACTCGCTCGAAGGCCTGCTCGCCACCATCCGCGACGCGCTTCGCCTGCCGTATGCCGCCTTCCTGCTCGACGGCAAGGAGGCCGCCACCTCCGGGCGCGCCTTCACCGCGATGGAGGTGGTGCCGCTGACCGGCTCCGGCGACACCGAGCTCGTGCTCGGCGTCCGGCCAGGGCAGCAGCAGCTCGACCCCGAAGACGCGCGGGTGCTCGAAGTGCTCGCCGTGCCGCTCGGGATCGCCTTCCGCGCGACCATGCTGTCGTCACAGCTGCAGGCCGCCCGTGAACGACTGGTCTCCGCACGCGAGGAGGAACGCAGGCGGCTGCGCAACGACCTGCACGACGGCCTCGGCCCGACGCTCGCCGCGGTCTCGCTCGGCCTGCCCATCGCCCGCAAGTGGATCACGCGGGACCCGAACGCGGCAGGCGAGCTGCTCGACGAACTCGGCGAGGAGCTCAAGGGCGCGATCGCCGAGGTGCGCCGGGTCGCTTCGAACCTGCGGCCCTCCGCGCTCGACGAACTCGACCTCATCGCGGCCATCCGCGAGCACACGGACATGCTCAGCAGCAGGCTCGACGCCGACGAGGTGCGGATCAGCTTCGACGCGCCGTCTCCGCTGGCGGACCTGCCCGCGGCCGTCGAGGTGGCGGCGTACCGGATCGTGTGCGAGGCGCTGGCCAACGTCATGCGGCACGCGCACGCCCGGCACTGCCAGGTCCGGATCACCCGCGACGACGACCTCGTGCTGACGGTCACCGACGACGGCATCGGCCTGCCAGACCGGCCCTGCTACGGGGTCGGCATCGACTCGATGCGCCAGCGTGCGACCGAACTCGGCGGCGACTGCACGGTCAAGCGCCTGCCCGGCGGCGGTACCCGCGTCCACGCCCGCCTGCCGCTGAAGATCCCGGCAGACGTGGCCTAGGGCTACACGGCGCACCACCCGGGATCGCGCCCGGACAGGCCGATGAGCCGGTCGACCTCGGAGGCGTCCTCGGCGACGGGCACCGCCGGGCCGAAGGCGTCGCCCACCTTCCGGTCGTCTGCCGACGGGGCGAGGAACTTGGCGCACACGGCCACCTCCGGCGCCGTGGGTTCATACGGCAGGTCCGCCGCGCGCGCGACATCCCAGCCGTGGATGACCAGCTCGTCGAGCGCGATGACGCCCGCGATCTCGCCGGGCAGGTCGAAGCTGCCCGCCTTGGTCATCCCCTGCCACGCGGACTCGACCCGCCACGCGGCGGCCAGCGCCGTGAGCCTGGCGTCGACACGCTCACGCCAGCCCTCGCCGAGCCGCGACGCGTCACCCGATGGGGGCGCCCCGTCCACGGGCAGCTTCTCCTTGGTGGCGGCGAAAGTGAAGGCCAGCGTCAACCCGTCGATGTGGTCGATCAGGTCGCCGAGCGTGTAGTCGGGGCACGGCGTCGGCAGGCCGAGCTGGTCGTCTTTGATACCGGCCAGCAGGTCCGCCATCCGGTGGGCCGCCGGCCCCAGGTCGATCATCGTCACTCCCTTGTCGATTCGGTCCGGCCATCGTGGCACGCCACACCGAC
Source organism: Amycolatopsis sp. NPDC059657 (assembly GCF_042734395.1). Classification (NCBI taxonomy): domain Bacteria; kingdom Bacillati; phylum Actinomycetota; class Actinomycetes; order Pseudonocardiales; family Pseudonocardiaceae; genus Amycolatopsis; species Amycolatopsis sp. NPDC059657. The sequence continues at coordinate 33,149 of NZ_JBHWEB010000032.1, forward strand.
AGTCCGGCGCGCTTCGCGCCGGACCCACCCGGATGGGAGGATGTCCCGGCAGACGCCCCCGCTCCGACCCGGGAAGACAGAGATGCCGAAGAAGCTCCGACTGACCGGCGACGCCGCAGCCGACAAGATCCTGTCCGAGGACCCGTTCGCACTGCTCGTCGGACTTCTGCTCGACCAGCAGTTCCCCATGGAGCACGCCTTCGCGGGCCCCAGGAAGATCGCGGACCGGATGGACGGCTTCAGCATCACCAAGATCGCCGAGGCCGACGTCGAAGAGTTCGTCGAGCTGTGCGTGACTCCTCCCGCGATCCACCGCTACGGCGGATCGATGGCCCGCCGGGTCCACGCGCTCGCCCATCACGTACTGGAGAACTACGGCGGCAAGACCGACAAGATCTGGAAGCAAGGCAAGCCGGACGGCAAGGAAGTGCTCCGCCGGGTGAAGGCACTGCCGGGCTACGGAGACCAGAAAGCCCGCATCCTGGTCGCACTGCTGGGCAAGCAACTCGGTGTCCAGCCGGAAGGGTGGCGCGAAGCGGCGGGCGCCTACGGTGAAGAAGGCTCCCGTCGCTCGATCGCCGACGTCACCAGCCCTGAGACTCTCGCCGAAGTCCGCGCCTTCAAGAAAGCGGCCAAAGCCGCCGCGAAACCAGCCTGAGTCCTCGTAGCGAGTGGAAGGTCGTGAGTGGTACGGCCGGTTAGAACCCAATACCGGGTAGTTATGGGGCGGGCAGGTTGGTCAAGCCCGCTGCTCGGCCGGTGCCGCAGGGGCGCTTGAACGTTGTGAACGGGGCGTTCGCAACGCTGAGCGACACATACGCCCCGTTCATTCCGTCCACCCCACCCCGCAAAGCAGGCAAATGCGACATTGCGGGGCGAAACTCGGCCGCTTGAGTCCTTTGTGGACGTTAGATGCGTGCGGCCGGAACACCGACGACGGCCCGACCGACTCGGGTCTCACGTGCTCACGTGCCGATTGACAACGCAGGCCAAGCCTCAACTACCCAGCATTGGGTTCTAACCGGTCCGAACACTCACGACCTCGTGGTCTAGCCCTGTCCTGTGTGGACACGCTCGAGTCCGTCGAGGATCAGGTCTAGCCCGAACTCGAACTCGTCGCCGTAGTTGTAGCCGGGTTTCAGCACGTGCTCGACGGTCAGTTCGGTCAGGTGCGGGTACTGCCCGGCGGCGAAGCGCGCCTGGATCGCCTGCGCGACCTGTGCCGTCTCCTCCTCGGTACGGAACGGCAAAGCGGCTTCCTGCAGGGCGAATCCGTTGATGTAGCTGTCCATCGCGGAGAACGCATGGGCGGCCAGTGCGATCGAGAAGCCCGCTCCGCGCAGCGTGCCGAGCACGGCGTCGTGGTGGGCGAGGGTGGCGGGGCCCGGCGCGCTGCGCGAGTCCATCAGCGCGGTCGCCCACGGATGGCGAGCGAGTGCGGCGCGCGCCGAGATCGCCCGGCCGCGCATAACGGCCTTCCAGCCGATTTCGCCCTCGGGCAGCTCGATCTCGGCGAAGACGGCGTCGACCATGCCGTCGAGCAGATCGACCTTGCTGGCGACGTGGTTGTACAGCGACATCGCCTCGACGCCGAGCTCGACGCCGAGTTTGCGCATGGTGAGCGACTCGATCCCGCTCGCGTCGGCGAGCGTGATCGCGGTGCGCAGCACCCGCTCACGGGTCAGCCGGGTGCGCGGTTCGGCCATCGGCACCTCCTCGTTGACAACCTTACAGCGTAAGCGTAGTACTTACACCATAAGCTTACAACGTAAGGGAGACTGTCATGGGAACCGAGCAGCGCATCCGCCCGGCCTCGAATCCGCAGGTCAAGACCATGGACGCGGTCGTCCAAGACGTCTACGGCGAAGCCGGTGACGTGCTGAGATTCGACCAGATCCCGGTGCCCAGCCCGGCCGGCGGCGAGGTCTTGGTGCGCGTGCACGCGGCGGGCGTCGACAGAGGCGCCTGGCATCTCATGGCGGGCCTCCCCTATCCGGTCCGCCTCGCCGGCTATGGCATCCGCAGACCCAAGACCGGTGTCCGCGGCCGGGAATTCGCCGGGCGGATCGAAGCGCTCGGCGAAGGCGTGACCGGCTTCGCGGTCGGTGACGCCGTCTACGGCATCGGCGAAGGCTGCTTCGCCGAATACGCGCGCGCCAGCGCGGCCAAGATCGCGCCCAAACCGAAGAACCTCACCTTCGAGCAAGCCGCGGCCGTGCCCATCTCCGGCATGACCGCGCTCCAGGGCCTCCGCGACAGCGGGCAGGTAAAGCGGGCGCAGCAGGTGCTGATCATCGGCGCGTCCGGCGGCGTCGGCACGTTCGCCGTGCAGATCGCGAAGGCGCTCGGCGCGGAGGTCACCGGCGTCTGCGGCACGGCGAAGACGGACCTGGTCCGCTCGATCGGCGCCGACCACGTCATCGACTACACCCGCGACGACATCACCGGCAGGCGCTACGACTTCGTACTCGACATCGGCGGCCACCGCTCGCTCACCCACCTCCGGCGCGCGCTCGGCCGGCGCGGGACGCTCGTCATCGTCGGCAGCGAAACCGGCGGCCGCTGGCTCGGCGGCTTCGACCGCTCGCTGCGCGCGCCGCTGCTGTCGATGTTCGTCGAGCAGAACCTCCGCGCGCTGATGAACTCGGAGAATTCCGCCGACCTGCACGCGCTCACCGAGCTCGTCGAGACGGGTGCCGTGGTGCCGGTGATCGACCGGACCTATCCGCTCCACGAGACCGCGGCGGCCATCCAGCGCATGCAGGACGGCCGGGTCAAGGGCAAGCTCGTCATCAGCGTGCGCTCGGAAAACACTGCCTAGGAAACCCGTCGCCAGCGGAACCTCGCGGCGGCCGCCGACGCGGCGATGACCAGCAGCCAGCCGGTCACGGCCGCGCCCAGCACCGCCACCATTCCCATGATCGCCAGGCTGCCAACGAAAACAGCCACCCCGATGACCACGCCGGGCGCTCTCGTCTTGACCCAGCGCCGAGCCTGCGGCGGCGCTTGCCAGACCACGACACCCGCCGCCAGCGCCGCCAAGGCCCACCCGGTCAGCGCACCACTCGGCGTGGCCATCACGCCGAGCAGCGCGAAAACGAGAGTGAGCACCGTGGCGAGCGCGCGTGCGAACACGGTGCACCTCCCGGCGAGGTCCGAAACAGGCCGGTCAGTCTAGTCCCGAGCCGCCTTTCAACAAACCTCTCGGCTGCCCAGCTCGGCACTGGGCGAGGACAGCAGCGCGCTCCCCAGCTCGGTCACCGAATGCAGCGCCGCCCCGCTGCGCCGCTCCGTCCCGATGACACCCGCCTCCCGCAACACCGTCGCGTGCTGGCTCGCGCCGGCCGCCGAGATGCTGAGCGCCTTCGCGAGATCGTTGGTGCTGATCAACGTCGCCGCCCCGATCGCGCACAGCACCGACGCCCTCGTCCGGCCGAGCAGGTTCTCCAGCGATCGCGTGACGATCGGCGCTTCCCAGCCGAACGACCGGCCGACCGGATAAGCCAGCACCGGCGGCAGGCTCGGGTCGAGCAGCGTCACCGGGGTGCGCCAGCAGAAGAACGACGGCACCAGCGTCAGGCCGCGCCCCTCGAGGTGCATCTCCTGCTCGACCGGGTAATCGACCTCGAGCACCGGTGAACGCCAGCGGATACCCGGGTTCAGCGTCGACAGCAGTCGCTCGACACCGCCGCCGAGCAGCGCGCGGCCACGGGCGGCCGCGTCCGAACCGATCGCGTTCTTGATCGACGCCCAATGCGGGGCGAGCGCGCCGTCGAAGTACCGCCGCATCGCGCCGCCGAGCTGACGCAACGCCGACGGGCGCGCCTCGGCGAGGTCGACGTTCCACGATGACAGCGGACGCGCCTGCGCCAGCAGGGCGGTCTCCTCGCGCAGGCGCTCCTTCGGGGTCTCGAGGACCGCGTCGATCCCGGAATCGATGTCGGTGAAACCGGCGCCGGGCGTCAGGAAGTCGGCCGAATAGCCGATCGGCGGGGCGAGTGTCGCCAGCATGCCCGAAGATCTGTCCAAACCCGCTCTCGTCGCCCGCTGCCAGTGGCTGAACAGCGGGTTCACCGCCCGATCCTGCAGCAGGTGCAGGCTCAGCATGGTCTCCCAGAGTGGGTCGGGCGCGTCCAGCACCCGGATCCGGGTCAGATCCTGCCCGGTGAAGTGGATCTTCAGCATCGGCCCCCCAGAGGTCGCTGTAACCACAGGGTGCCGCACGGTGATGCCAAGTCGCTGGCACGGCGCTGTCAAAATCAACAATGGGCTCGTCACACGACAGAATCCGCAGTTGGTTAAGGTCGTCACGACGTGATCCGGGGAGGAAGCAGCGCAGTGCGCAAGATCATCCTGCAGATGTCGGTGTCCATCGACGGGTTCTTCGAGGGCCCGCGCCGGGAGATCGACTGGCACCGCGTCGACGACGACCTGCACCGCCACTTCAACACCGAACTCGCCGCGATGGGCGCGTTCCTCGACGGCCGCCGCACCTACGAGCTGATGGCAGGCTACTGGCCCACCGCCGACCGGGACCCCTCGGCGACCGAGCCGATCGCCGAGTTCGCCCGGATCTGGCGGAAGATGCCCAAGATCGTCTTCTCACGCACGCTGCACCGCGCCGACTGGAACACCACCGTCGCCCGCGAGGTCGTCGTCGACGACATCATGGACCTCAAGTCGCGGGCGGGTGGCGACCTCGCGCTCGGCGGGGCCGAGCTCGCGGCGACCTTCCGCGAGCTCGACCTGATCGACGAATACCGGATCTACGTGCACCCGGTGGTGCTCGGCCAGGGGAAACCGCTGTTCAGCGGCCACCGCCTCGACTTGGACCTCGTCGAGACCCGGCCATTCGCCAACGGCGTGGTCCTGCTCCGCTACCAGAGGTGAGGTGCGACGGTCGCCGGGCGAGCGGTCGCTGCGGCCTTGGCTGCGGCGAGTGAGGCGCCGGAGGCCGTGAGCACCTCGATGGCCTGCGCTTCGGGGAGCAGGTTGAACCACCGCAACGCCAGCTCGTCACGGGCGGACTGGGTCGGCGAGCCGTAGAGCCGGAAGCGGCCGATGCCACCGTCGGGGTGGTTCTCCACCCGGACGTGCGTCACCGCGCGACCGGATGTGAGCCGGAACCGATGTGTGGTGTCCGCCTGCAGCTTCGTCTCCGGGAGCAGCGGGAACCAGGCGTCGTCGTGGTTGAGCGAAGCCGCCGTCGCGTCGATGCCGAACAAAGCGACCCGGTCCGGCGGGTTGCCGCGGTAATGCGTGGTCGCGAATTCCGCGACCGACGGCACCGCCTGGCAGGCCAGGCGCACGATCGCCCAATCATGGCCGTCGTCGCGGCGACGGGCGGTCTCCCAGCCGTCGGCCATGAAACGCGACTCCCCCGGCTGCAACATGTTCGCGGGCGGCGAGAAGAAACTGTCACTGCAACCGACCACGGTGCCGCCGCTCAGGGTCGCGACCAGGTCGAACGGGACGCCGTCGAGGTCACGCGGGTCAGGGACCACCTCGCCGTGCACCCGCAGCCGCGCGATGCCGCCGTCCGGGAGCAGGTGGACGCGCAGGTGGGTCACGCGCTGCTCACTGTCCACAGTGAACAGATTGTCCGTGCCACCGCTCAACGCCTGCGGCGGCACGAGTTCGAACCATTCGGCCGTTTCCAGCTCGGCCACGCTCGGGTAGCCCTCGACGCCGGTCGCCTCGATCCGCACCTTCTCCGGGTAGTTGCCCAGGAAGAACGCCGTGTCGACGTTCACCCCGCGCACCACGCCCGGCGCGCCGAGCCGCAGCAACGCCCAGTCGTTGCCCTCCGAGCGACCGAAGCGGCGGCGAGTCTCCCAGCCGTCGTACTCCTGGCCCTTCTCGGTGAACGTGTGCGGCCTGAACATCGGGGCCTCGGCCTTGATCAGGTTCTCCTTGGCCGCGAAATAGTCGTCGCTGGCCGCCATCACGGTGCCGCCGTGCGGACGGGACGCGAGGTCGGGCAGTGCGGTGAACTTCATGATTTCCTTTCTCTGGTCAGCAGTTCGCCACTCGGCTCACCGTCGATCTCACGCCCGCGCAGCCACACGCGCTCGACCACGCCACGCAGCCGCGCGCCCGCGTACGGGGTCACCGGGTGGCGATGGCGCAGCCCGCCGGGGTCCACGGTGAACTCCGCGTCCGGGTCGAAGACGACCAGGTCAGCGTCGGCCCCCACCGCGATCCGGCCCTTGTGCGCGAGCCCGGCGAGCTTCGCGGGCGCGGCGGCCATCCAACCGATGACGTCGGCGAGCCGGTGCCCCCGGCCTCGCGCGGCCGTCCACACCGCGGGCAAGCCGAGCTGGAGTGACGACACGCCACCCCAAGCCTCCCCGAAACCGCCACGCTTCAAGTCCGGTGTGGACGGTGAGTGGTCGGAAACGACGCAGTCGAGTATCCCGTCGGCCAGGCCTTGCCAAAGCCGATCACGGTTGACCGAACCACGGATCGGCGGACAGCACTTGAACTCCGTCGCGCCATCGGTGATCTGCTCGGCGGCCAACGTCAGATAATGCGGGCACGTCTCGGCGCTCACCCGCACGCCGACCGCGCGAGCGGCGGCGATCCGGCCGAGCGCGGTCGCCGACGACACGTGCAGGATGTGCACTCGCGTCCCGTCGGCACGGCTGAGCAGGCCGTCGATCGCGCGCTCCTCCGCCCGATCCGGCCGCGACGCCAGAAAGTCCGCATAGGACGGTCCGGACTCGCCAAGCTCGGCGGGATCTTCGGCGTGGACGATCAGCAGGCCGTCGAAAGCCCGGAGTTCGGCGAGCACCTTGTCGAGCTCGGCCCACGACAGGTGCGGGAATTCGTCCACACCGGACGGTGACAGGAAGCTCTTGAACCCGAACACCCCGGCGTCGTGCAACGGCTTCAAGTCGGCCAGGTTGCCCGGGATCGCACCACCCCAGAAGCCCACGTCCACCACGCACTGCCCCTGAGCGGCTTGGCGCTTCTCGGCGAGCGCGTCGACGGTGACCGTCGGCGGCAGGCTGTTCAACGGCATGTCGATGATCGTGGTTACCCCGCCGGCCGCCGCGGCCGCCGTCGCGGTCGCGAAGCCCTCCCATTCGGTGCGGCCGGGCTCGTTCACGTGCACATGGGAGTCGACCAGACCGGGCAGCAGCGCGAGGTCGCCGAAATCCTCGTCGCGGTCCGACTCCACCCGGACATCACGTCCGAACACCGCGGCGATCCGCCCATTTCGGACACACACCGCCGCCGGGCGTTCGCCGTCCGGGGTGAACACCCGATCCGAGCGCACCACCAAGTCGTAGGTCACCGTGCCTCCAGGAAATCGTGGGCCACCCGCGCCGCGCACCGCCGGAGCAGGTCACCGGCGTTGGCCATCGACCGGGTCGGATCCGGTTCCAGATCGGACAAGGGGTACACGGCCGCAATCCCCGCCTCCCGCAGCTGCGCGGCCGAGAGCAGCGAACGCCCCGCGACCGCCACCACCGGCACCCCCGCCGCCAGCGCGACCCCGGCGGGCGCCTTGCCACGTAACGTCTGTTCGTCGAGCGAGCCCTCGCCGGTGATCACCAGCCTGGCTCCGCGCACCGCGTCCGGGAACCCGAGAAGCTCCAGCAGCAGCGCGATACCCGGTCGCATCCGCGCGCCCAGCACCGCCATCGCCGCGAACCCGGCACCACCCGCGGCGCCGGCGCCTGGCCGCCCGGCGACCTGCGGATCGACCGCCATCGCCCACCGGGTGAGCCCGTCCTCGAGCACCTCGACGTCCTCGGCGGTCGCGCCCTTCTGCGGCCCGTACACCGCGGCCGCCCCGTGCGTGCCGAGCAACGTGTTGTCCACATCGCTCGCCAGCTCGAACTCCACTTCGGACAACCGGGCATCCAAACCGGACAGATCGAGCCGCGCGAGGCGCCGCAAGGCCGCGCCACCGGGCGCGAGCGGTTCGCCGTCGGCGTCGAACAGCCGCGCGCCCAACGCCGCCAGCAGGCCGGCGCCGCCGTCCGTGGACGCGCTGCCGCCGACACCGAGCACGACCCGCTTGCACCCGGCCCGCACCGCCGCCCCGATCAGCTCACCGGTGCCGAAAGTCGACGCCGTCAACGGCGCGAGCCCACCAGGAAGCCGATGCAGGCCGGACGCTTCGGCCAGTTCGACGACCGCCGTGCCGGCCCGCCGCGCGTAGGACGCGGTGAGCCGTTGCCCGGTCGGGCCCGCGACCAGCGTCCGGACCCGCCGGAACCCGGCCGCGACGGCGGCGTCGACCGTGCCCTCGCCCCCGTCCGCCACCGGCAGCACCCTCACCGGCACGCCCGGCGCGGCCTCGGCGAGCCCGTCGGCGACCGCCGCGGCCACCTCGACCGCGGTCAACGACCCCTTGAACTTGTCGGGGGCGACCAGCACATGACTCATGGGAGCGGCTCGAACTCCTTGACGGCGTTGATCGCGGGACCATGCGGGGTGTTCGCCTCACGCTCGATCATCACCTCGACCAGCACCGGCCGCGAAGTCGCCACAGCCTCCTTACGCGCCCACTCGATCGTCTCCCTGATATCGGCGGGATCCACCACGCGACGCCCGGCACAGCCGTACGCCTCCATGATCTTGACGTTGTCCGTGCCGTAGTCGTCGTAGTGGATGTCGACCTGGTAGTTCATGTCGTACGGGATCGACGCCTGGCGGATCAGCCCGAGATACTCGTTGTTGATCATGATCAGCACGAACGGCACGTGATACTGCGCCGCCACCGCCAGCTCCTCGACCAGGTACTGGAACCCGTAGTCGCCGACGATCCCGACCACCTCGGCATCCGGCCTGGCTTTTTTGACCCCGATCGCGGCCGGGATCTCCCACCCGAGCGGCCCGGCCTGCCCGCAGATCTGGTAGCGGCGCGGCTTGTACGCCTTCTGGTGCTGCCCGCCCCAGATCTGGTACAGCCCGATCGCGGTGACGAAGTACGTGTCCTCGTCGAAGATCTCGTTGATCTCCTTGTACACACGCGGCGCCTTGATCGGCGTGGTGTCGAAGTCCTCCCTGCGGCCGAGTGTCGCTTTCAGTTCGGCGATCCTGGCGACCCACTCCCCGGCGTCTCGACCGGCCTGGCGTGACTTGGCCGTCTTCAGCAGCGCCTGAAGGAACAGCTTCGCGTCCGAGACGATGCCCAGATCCGGCGGGAACACCTTGCCGAGCTGCGTCGGCTCGATGTCCACGTGGATGAACTTCCGCTCACCGCGGTAGACGTCGAGCGCACCCGTGTGCCGGTCACCGAACCGCGCGCCGACCGCGAGCACGGTGTCGGACTCCAAAAAGGACGCGTTGCCGTACCGCTGCGAGGTCTGCACGCCGGTGATTCCGGCGAACAACGGGCTGTCCTCGTCGATCGCGCCCTTGCCCATCAGCGTCACCTGGACCGGGATGTTCAGGTACTCCGCCAGCTCACGCAGCTCGTCGGCCGCCTCGGCGATGATCACGCCACCACCGGCCAGCAGCAACGGCTTTTCCGCCGCCAGTAACAGATCCAGTGCCCGCTCGACCCGCGGCTGATGCGGGTGCACGACCTCGATCGGCAGCGGCGCGTCGATCGACGCGTCGTACTCGATGAGCTGCTGCGCGATGTCGACCGGGATGTCGATCAGGACCGGGCCCGGCCGCCCCGACTGGGCGATCCGGAATGCCTCGCGGAAGATCCACGGCGCGGTCGCCGCCTCCTTGATCTGCACCGCCCACTTGGTCACCGGCTTCGCGATGTCCACAATGTCCACCGCCTGGAACGCCTCGGTGTGCAGCTTCGACGAGGCCGCCTGCCCGGTGATGCAGATGATCGGGATCGAGTCGGCCATCGCCGTGTACAGGCCGGTGATCATGTTCGTGCCCGCCGGGCCCGAGGTGCCGATGGCGACCCCGACCTTGCCGTTGGTGCGCGCCCAGCCGTCGGCCATGTGCGTCGCGCCCTCTTCGTGGCGGACGGTCAGGTGCTCGATGCCGCCGCGCACCTCCATCGCCTTGTACAGCGGGAGAATCGCGGCGCCGGGGCAGCCGAACGCGGTGTCGACGCCCTCCGACTTGAGCACTTCGACGACCGCTTCCATCGCCGGCATCCTGGTCATGATCGGTTCTCCCCTCGTCCGGACTGCTTCTCCAGCACGGCGAGCAGCGCCGAGTGGTCCAGGTCGCCCATGCCCTGTGCCCTGGCGGCCTGGATGTACGCCGCGACCTGGTTGCCGAACGGCAGCGAGACCTCGGCCTGGCGGGCGGCGTCGAGCACGATGCCCATGTCCTTGTGGTGCAGATCGATACGGAAGCCCGGCTTGAAGTTCCTGGCCAGCATCGATTCCCGCTTGAGCTCCAAGATCCGGCTCGCGGCGAGTCCGCCGGCGAGCACGTCGAGCCCGGCCTTGGCGTCCACTCCGGACGCTTCCATCAGCAGGATCGCTTCCGCCACAAGGGCATACGTGCCGCCGACCACGAGCTGATTGGCCGCCTTGACGAACTGCCCCGCACCACTCGGCCCGACGAGCGCGGCGACCTTGCCGACCGCGTCGAAGACCGGCTTGGCGGCATCGAAATCGGCCTGCTCACCACCGACCATAATGGACAGTACGGCGTTGATCGCGCCCGCTTCGCCGCCCGAGACGGGCGCGTCGAGCACGCGGACGTTCTTCTCGGCGGCTTTCTTGGCCACCTGCTGCGAGGTCTGCGGCTTGACGGTGCTGAAGTCGATGAGCAGGGTGCCCGGCTTGATCGTCTCGAAGATCGTCGCGGTGACGGCTTCGACGTGCGGATCGGCGGGCAGCATGGTGATCACCAGGTCGGCGCCGTCGATCGCTTCGGCGATGGAGCCTGCGGTCTTGCCGCCCGCGGCGGCGAACTTGGCCACGGAGTCGGCGTTGAGGTCGAATCCGGTGACTTCGAAGCCTGCTGTGACGAGGTTGCTGGCCATCGGCAAGCCCATGATGCCGAGGCCGATGAATCCGGCGGTGCGCATTGTTCTCCTTACAGGTCAAGCCACTTGAAACTGTCGGCACTCGCTCCGCTCGGCTTGTACTCCAAGCCGACGTAGCCGTCGTAGCCGCATCCGGCGAGCTTTCCGAGGTAGCCGTCGAGGTCGAGGCCCCCGGTGCCCGGCTCGTTGCGGCCGGGCGCGTCCGCGATCTGCACATGGCCGATCCGGCCGGTGTGCTCGGCGATGACCGCGTCGAGGTCGTCGCCGTTCACGGTCAGGTGATACAGATCGGCCAGCAAGCGCAGGTTCGGCGCTCCCGCCCGATCGATGGCCGCCAGCGCGTCGGCCGCGGTGAGCAGCGGATACCGCGGTGCGCCGCTGATCGGCTCCACCAGCACGACCGCGCCATGCTGGCGCGCGGCGTACGCGGCCAAGGCGAGGTTCTCCGTGCCGATTTCGTCTTGTTCTTGTTGGGTTTTACCCTCTAGACGGTTGCCGTATAGGGCGTTATACGCGCGACAGCCCAGCCTCTCGCCGATACTGAGCGCGATCGGGATGTTCTCGCGGAACTCTGACGATCGCTCCGGCCACGAGACAAGCCCCCGATCGCCGTTCACCATGTCCCCGGCCGCGAAATTGAGCCCGACGAGCTGGACGCCGGCGTCCTCGATCGCTCGCACGAACTTGTCCACCTGGGCGTCGCTGGGGACCGCAGTGTCGAACGGCCACCAGAACTCCACGGCCTCGAACCCGGCTTTGCGCGCGGCCTCGGGGCGTTCCAGCAGCGGCAGCTCCGTGAACAGAATGGACAGGTTGATGTCGTACTTGGTCATGCCACACTCCCCCGGTACTTGCGCCAGTTCCCGATCTCGGTGATGTCACGCAGCTGAACGTGCGAGGTGTAGGCCCGGCGCAACAGCATCGCGAACACCGAACTGCCGTCGGCCAGCTCGATCACGCCGAGCTCCAACTCGTGCGGCTCGGATGGCAACACCTTGTCGCGCAACGTGTCCATCGGGATGTCGTAAACCTCGCCCGCGATCTCGGCGCCTCCGTGCGCCACGGGGAACAACGCCGGGCACTGATCACCGACCGAGTAGAACCGGTACTTCGCGGCGGTCGTGGTCTCGGCCACCAGCTCCGCGCCGCCGAGCAGATGGTGCAACGGCTCGCCACGCATGGCGCCCCCGTTAAGGAACATCAGTGCCACGAATCCTCCTTTATGGACAGACATCTCTGGTCGGGTCGGTCAAAAAAATCCCAATGCGGCATTCGTCAGTTTTCAGCCCGCCAATGTGGCTTTCGTCAGCTCAAAGCTGACCAAAGCCGCATTGGGATTTTTTTCGTGGTGGATGGGGCCGGTCGAGGTGGTCAAGGGGGTGGTCGTGCCGCCTCGGCGCAGGGCGATGAGCTCGGCCGCGATGGAGACGGCGGTCTCCGCGGGGGTGCGCGCGCCCAGGTCGAGGCCGATCGGGGAACGGAGGCGGGACAGTTCGGCTGGGGTGAGGCCTTCGTCGCGGAGGCGGCGGAGGCGGTCGGTGTGGGTTCGGCGGGAGCCGAGGGCGCCGACGTAGCCGACACCGCGGCGGAGGGCGTCCTTCAGCACGGGGATGTCGAACTTCGGGTCGTGGGTGAGGACGCAGATGGCTGTGCGCGGGTCGGTCGTCGTGCGGGCCAGGTAGCGGTGGGGCCAGTCGACGACCACCTCATCAGCGTCAGGAAAGCGCGAGACGGTCGCGAAGGTGGGACGGGCGTCGCAGACGACCACGTGGTAGCCGAGGAAGCGGCCGATCGACGACACCGCCGCCGCGAAGTCGATCGCACCGAAGACGAGCATCGACGGCGGCGCGACCCACGACTCGACCAAGATCTCCAGCGAACCCAGGCGGACGATGCCCGTCAGACCTTGCGAGAGCATCGAACGGGCTTCGTCCGCAAAGGATGCGTCGCCGACGTGGCGGTCCGCGAAGACCGCCACGGACGGGCCGTCGCCGAGGACCCGGACCAGCGCCACCGGCTCCGAGGCCCCCAAAGCGGCATGGATCGCGGAGTCGCGGTCGACCCGCTGGACGAAGACGTCCAGTGTGCCGCCGCAGGTCAGGCCGACCGCGAACGGGTCATCGGCGGAGAAGCCGAACTCCGAGCGGACCGGCACGCCCGTCTCGAGCACCTGCCGGGCGAGTTCGTAGACCGCGCCCTCGACGCAGCCGCCGGACACGCTGCCGATGACCGAGCCGTCGGCGCGGACCGCCATCGAGGCACCGACCTCGCGGGGCGCGCTGCCCCGGACGGCGACCACGGTCGCGACGGCGAACGGTGCTTCCCACCCGCGTAGCTCCTCCGCGATGTCCCGCATGAGAACCTCCTTATGTGATCAGGGCTTTGAGGCCGTCGATGCCGAAGTACAGCGCGAAGATCGCGGCCAGCACGGTCAGCAGCCAGCCGGCTTCACGCCAACGGCCCTTGCAGGTCTTGATGAGCACGAACGCGATCAGGCCGGCGCCGACGCCGTTGGTGATCGAGTAGGTGAACGGGATGAGCGCCACCGTCAGGAACACCGGGATCGTGTAATCCGTTTCCTGCCAAGGGATGTTGCGGATCTGGGCCATCATCATCCCGCCGATCACCACCAGCGCCGGTGCCGCGGCCTGCGCCGGGACCACCCCCGCCAGTGGCGTGAACAGCAGCGTCACCGCGAACAGCACACCGGTGACCACGCTCGCCAGCCCGGTCCGCGCACCCTCGCCGACACCAGCGGCCGACTCCAGGAACACCGTGTTCGGTGAAGCCCCGGTGACACCGCCCGCGATGGCGCCCGCGCCGTCGACGAACAGGATCCGGCCCATCCTGGGCACCTTCCCGAACTTCGACAGCCCCGCCTCGTCCGAGACGCTCGTGATGGTGCCCATCGCGTCGAAGAAGCCCGAAAGCACCAGCGTGAACAGGAAGATCGTCGCGGTCAGCGCACCGGCCGAGGCGAACCCGCCGAACAGGTCGACGTGCCCGACCAGCCCGAAGTCCGGCGCCGCGAACAGGTGCGTCGGCAGCGTGGGCTCGGTGCGGCCCCACTCCCCCAGCCCGAACCCGTCGTGCAGGATCACCGCGAACACGGTCGCCACGCCGATGCTGATCAGCACCGCGCCTGCCACCTTCCGCGCGATCAGCACCACCATGAGCAGCAGCCCGAAGCAGAAGACCGCGATCGGCCAGCCGTCGAGATGCCCGTCGACACCGAGCCGCACCGGCACCGGGGTGCCCGCCGCGTCCGGCGTCCTGGTCACGAAACCCGCGCTGACCAGGCCCACCAAGGCGATGTACAGGCCGATACCGACCGTGATCGCCGTCTTCAGCGGCGCCGGGATGGCGTTCATGATCCGCTCGCGGACCCCGCTGACGGCCATCGCCACGATGCAGACGCCTTCGAGCACGACCAGCCCGAACGCCTGCGCCCAGGTCATCGTCGGCGCCATCTGGAACGCGACGATGCCGTTGATGCCGAGCCCTGCTGCCATGGCGAGCGGCGCGTTGCCGATCAGTCCCATGAGGATGGTCATCACCGCGGCCGAAAGCGCCGTCGCGGTCGTGATCTGCGCCATGCTCAATTTGGCGCCGGTGATATCCGCCGAAGCACCGAGAATAAGCGGATTGAGCAAGACGATATAGGCCATCGCGACGAAAGTGGTGACGCCGCCGCGTATTTCCCGCGGAACACTGGAACCGCGGGCCGAGATCGAGAAAAGCCGCTCGAGTGCTGGTCGACGGGGTGGAGCCGAAGTCTTCGTTACTGGTTCCTGAAGCTGAGTCATGCGCCCTGCCCTTGCCGGTGGGTGTGCTCGACCAAGCCCTGTATTCGCACAGGACTTGATTCGAGTGGGACGTTAAAGTTTTTCCGGTACTCCGGTCAGCACCGGGAAATCAATCAGTAATCGATACGGTCAGGCTGATCGAGCCAGGCCGCGAAGGGCGCGAAACCGTCCTGGTTGGACACTCGGGTCACGGGTACGTCCCAGGTTTCGCGTGGCTTGTCGAAAAGTTCGTAGAAGGCGAGATCGTCGAACCCCGCCTTGGCCGCGTCGTGCCGGTCGGCCGCGAAGATCACCCGGTCGACGCGTGCCCACAGCGCCGAGCTGAGGCACATCGGGCACGGCTCACAGGAGGAAACGAGCACGCAGCCGTCGAGCTTGAACGTCTGCAGTTTCTGGCACGCCTCGCGGATCGCGACGACCTCCGCGTGCGCGGTCGGGTCGAGCGTCGGCGTGACCCGGTTGACGCCGGTGGCGATCACCTGGCCGTCCTTGACGATCAGCGCGCCGAACGGCCCGCCGCCCGCGGCGACGTTCTTCGTCGCCAGCTCGACGCTTTCGGCCAGCCACTGTTCTTCGGTGCTCACTTCTTCTCCTCGGTTCCGGTGATGTGCTCGGGTCGTACCGGCACGCGGGGCAGTTCGAGCCCGGTGGCCGCGCGGATCGCGTTGGCGATCGCAGGCGTCGCGCTGATCGTCGGGGGCTCACCGACGCCGCGAACACCGTACGGCGCGTGCGGATCGGCCCGTTCGAGCACGTCCACCCGCATCGGCGGCATGTCCAAGATGGTCGGGATCAGGTAGTCCGTGAACGAGGGGTTCCGGACTTTGCCGTCCCTGACCAATATTTCCTCCATCACGGCGAGCCCGAGGCCCTGCGCGGACCCGCCTTGGATCTGCGCGATGACGGCGTCGGGGTTCATCGCCTTGCCGACGTCCTGCGCGCAGTCCAGCTGCACGACCTTGACCAGGCCCAGTTCCACATCGACGTCCACGACCGCCCGGTGTGCGGAGAAGCCGTACTGGACATGCGCGTCGCCCTGGCCGGTCTCGGGATCGAGCGGGTAGGTCTTGCGGTGGTGGTACTCGCGGGTCTCTTCGATGGCCTCGTCTCCGAGCACGTCGACCAGGCTGACCAGCGCTTCTCCGTCCGCGGCAACGAGCTTCCCGCCCGCCAGCGTGACATCGGACCGCCCGAACCTGGCATAGACCGCATCCGCCACGGCGCGGCAAGCGTTACGGACCGCACCGCCGGTGATGTAGGTCTGCCGTGACGCCGAGCTGGACCCGGCGTCGCCGACGCTGGTGTCCGCGACGTGCACGGTCACCCGCTGCACGCCCAGCTCGGTCCGCGCGATCTGCTGCTGCAGCGTGACCAGGCCCTGGCCGACCTCGGCCGCGGCGGTGTGCACCATCGCGACGGGCTCGCCGCCGATGACCTCCAGCCGTACCCGTGCGGTCGAGTAGTCGTCGAGACCCTCGGCGTACGAGATGTTCTTGATCGTCACGCCGTACCCGACACCGCGGACGACGCCCTCGCCGTGCGTCGTGTTGGACGCGCCGCCCGGCATGTCGCGGATGTCGACCGGCCCGGTGCGTTCCGGCGGCAGCGGCATGTCCTTGAGCCGCTGGATCAGCTCACCCACGGGCGCCGGGAAGTCGACCAGCTGGCCGGTGACGTTCGTCGAGCCCTCGCTCATCGCGTTGAGGATCCGCAGGTCGGCCGGGTCCATGTCCAAGGCGGCGGCGAGCTTGTCCATTTGGGACTCGTAGGCATACGTCGGCTGGACCGCGCCGAGCCCGCGCATCGCGCCGCAGGTCGGGTTGTTCGTATAAACACCCCAGCCCTCGATCTTCGCGTTCGGCACGTTGTACGGGCCGACGCTCAACGTCGTGCCGTTGCCGACCACGACCGGCGTCTTCGACGCGTACGCGCCACCGTCGAAGTACAGCTTCGCGCGGACGTAGACGAGCTTGCCGTCCTTGGTCGCGCCGTGCTCGTAATACATCTTCGCCGGGTGCCGGTGCACGTGCCCGAAGAACGACTCCAGCCGGTTGTAGACCATCTTCACCGGACGTCCGGTGCGCAGCGCGAGCATGCACGAGTGGATCTGCATGCTCAGGTCCTCGCGCCCGCCGAACGCGCCGCCGACGCCGGACAGCGTCAGCCGCACCTTCTCCAGCGGCAGGCCGAGCGCCTTGGCCGTCTGCCGCTGGTCGACGTGCAGCCACTGCGTGGCCAGGTAGAGGTCGACGCCGCCGTCGTCATCGGGCACCGCGAGCCCGGACTCCGGACCGAGGAACGCCTGGTCCTGCATGCCGATCTCGTAGACGCCGGACACCACGACGTCGGCCGTCGCGTCCGGGTCGCCCTTGAGGATCCGCTGGTAGCGGACCAGGTTCCCGTCGGGGTGCAGATGCGGGAGCGTGGCGTCATGCGCGGCGCGCTCGGGGTCGGTGATCGGATCGAGCACCTCGTATTCGACCACGATCTGCTTGAGCGCCTGCCGCGCGATCTCGGGGTGATCGGCGGCGAGGATCGCGACCGGCTCGCCCTGGAACCGCACCCGGTCTTCCGCCAACGCGGGCGTGTCCTGGTACTTCAGCCCGTAGACGTTCTCGCCGGGCACGTCCTCGTGGGTGAGCACGGCGTAGACGCCAGGCACGGCCAGCGCGGGCGCGATGTCGAGCCGGGTGATCCTGGCGTGCGGATGCGGGCTACGCAAAGTCGCACCCCACAACATGTTCTCGTGCCACAGATCCGAGGAGTACGCGAACTCGCCACGCACCTTCAGCGTGCCGTCGGGACGCAGAGGGCTCTCGCCGATCCCGCCCGCGATGGTGTCGTTCAGCTCCTGGGGTGACCTCGCCGGCGCGCTCATCGCTTGCTCGCCGCCAGCCGGACCGCGTCGAGGATCTTCTCGTAGCCGGTACATCGGCAGAGGTTCCCGGCGAGCGCCTCACGGATCTCGGCGTCACTCGGGTCACCGGTGCGCTCGATCAGATCATGCGCCTGGATCAGCAAGCCAGGGGTGCAGAAGCCACATTGGACGGCCCCGCATTCCACAAAGGACTCCTGGATCGGGTCGAGCCGGTCGCCGTCGGCGAGCCCCTCGACCGTACGCACCTCGCGCCCTTCGGCCTGACCGGCCGCGACCAGGCACGCACAGGCGGGCACGTCGTCGAGATAGACCGTGCAGGATCCGCATTCGCCCTGCTCACAGGCGTTCTTGGAACCGGGGAGGCCGAGCCGCTCACGCAGCAGGTACAGCAGGCTCTCGCCTTCCCAGACGTTGTCCGCCTGGCGAAGCTCGCCGTTGACAGTGACGTTCACGCGCATTTGCGACCTCCTCCTCGATATTCGTCCCAGGCCCAGCCAAGTGTCCGCCTGGCGATGACCGCCAGCGCGTGCTTCCGATACTCCGCGCTTCCGCGCACGTCGTCGATGGGCGACGCGGCCTGCGCGACCAGCTCGCCGAAGCGGCGTTTGACCGAATCGTTCAGCGGCCTCGGAGATTCCCACAAACCGTCCAGCTCGCCGTTGATGAACTCCTCGGCGTCGACTGCCCGCCTCGGCGTCGGCGCGGCCGAGCCGACTCCGGTGCCGACCTGCCGGCGGTCGGCGTGCAGCGCCAGCCCGAACGCGCACACGGCGATGACCATGGCGTTGCGCGTCCCGATCTTGCTGAACTGCTGCGGCCCGGTCGCCGGGTCCAGCCAGACCGCGCTGATCAGCTCGTCCGGCGCCAGCACGTTCCGCTTCACGCCCAGGTAGAAGTCGCGCGCGGCCACGATGCGGGTACCCCGCGCCGACGCGATCTCCACCTCGGCCTCGGCGGCCAGCAGCGCGGGATGCGAGTCACCGGCGGGCGACGCGGCGCCCAGGTTGCCGCCGACACTCCCCCGGTTGCGGATCTGCGGCGAGCCGACCGTCCGCGCGGCCATCGCGAGCCCTGGCAGCCGGTGCCCGAGCTCGGCGATGATCCGCGCGTACGGCACGTTCGCGCCGATACGAAGCCGGCCGTCCACAAAGGAATGCTCGTGCAACTCCCCGACCCGGTTGAGGTCGAGCAGCGCGGACGGGCGCCGGTGGTCGAAATTGATCTCCACCATGACGTCGGTGCCGCCCGCGATCGGGATCGCGCCGGGGTGTTCCGACTTCATGGTCAGCGCTTCAGCGAGCGTCGTCGGTCGCAGGAAGTCCATGTCAGGCCTCGCGCCGCACAGTGCCCTCGATGAGCCCGTACGGCCGGTCGGCCGCGAAGAAGACCTCGCCGGGGTTGTCCAGGCCGAACGGCTCGAGGTCGACGAGGAAGTGGTGCTTGTTCGGCAGGGAGAGCGAGACCTCGTCCAGCTCGGGGACGGTTTCCAGCACCCGCGTGCCCATGGCGTAGAGCGTCTGCTGCAGCGACAGGCTGTGCGTGTCGGCGAACGCCTCCAGCAGGCTGTCGCGCGCCGCCTCGTACACCTTGGCCCAGTCGGCGTCCTCTACGCTGAATCGCCAGGTCGCGGACACCGCGGTGGCCAGGATTCGGTCCGTGGTCTCGCCCAGCGTCGTGTACTGGTCACGCGGGAAGCCCCAGAACTCCGAGCCGGTCGAGTTCAGCACGGTCAAGTCCTTGATCCCGCCGCTGACCTGTGCTTTCACGCCATCGTAGGAAACTACAGCCGTGCGCGTGCCCTCGCCGGAGCGAGAGAACGAGTGGTGCCCCAGCCTCGTCCACGGGTAGCTCTCGATGTTGACGGTCGCGCGGTGGATGCTCTCCTGCGAGTCCACGAAATGCCTGGCCAGGCGCAGGCCGTACGCCTCGATCTCGCCGATGCCATCACGAGCGAACGCGAAGACCGTGTTCTTCTGCGTGTCCGTGGCCAGCACCTTGTCGTTGGCGCCGGTCAGGTGCGTGTCGGCCATGTCCCCGGACAGCGCGACGCTGACGTTGAGGTCGGTGATGCGGTGGGCCTCTTCGTCGCGGTCGATGCGCACGACGCGGTTTTCGGCCTTGCCGTACTGGTTCTCACCGAGAACGATCGCCATGGATACCTCAACTTCCGCGGTAGGTGGAGTAAGCGAACGGGCTGAGCAGCAGTGGCACGTGGTAGTGCGCGGTGTCGTCGGTGATCCGGAAGGTCACCACGACTTCGGGGTAGAACTCGCCGTCGACCTCGAAGACCAGCCGGTAGACGCCCGCTTCCGGGTTCCAGCCGGAGATCCGGCCGTCGGCGTCGGTCTTCCCCTCGAAGACGATCGTGCTGTCACGGCGCTCCAGCCGGACCGGGACACCGGCGGCGGGCCGGCCCGCGGCGGCGTCGAGCACGTGGGTGGACAGGCTCACGCCGCCACCAGCTTCCGCAGCCGGAGCGCGACGATCTTGCGCAGCTCGTCACGGACGATCTCGCGTTCGGTCTCGTCGTCGTTCCCGAGCCTGGACCGCAGGCTGGTCAGGATTTCCGAGGCGTCCAGCCCGGTCGCGCAGATCAGGAACACGCGGTCGAACCGGCGCTCGTACTCGGCGTTCCCGGCCGCGAGCCGGGCTTTCACGTCGTCGGCCGACTCCGCGGCCGCCGCCTGCTCACCGCGTGACCAGGCCGCTTCCCTGTCGTCGCCGGCCGCCCGGTCGCCGATGCGGGGGTGCGCGCTCAGTGCCTCGTCGATGCCCGGCCACTCGAGTGTGGCGAGTTCGGCGTCGCCCGCCTTGAGCAAGGCGTCGACGTCCGGGTACGGCCGCCCGGCGGCGACACGGCGGGCCCAGCGCGGTGAGGCGCAGCAGGCCAGCAGGTCGCGCTCGGCGTCCGGATGGGTGTTGAACTGGTCGAACATGTGAAGCAGTACACACTTCCGCCGACCGGGTCAGCCACGGGTGAACACCCGAAACCGGGCGTTCACTTCGGGTTCGTTTTTGTGCTTTCCTCCAAAGCAGGTCACCCTGTCCGTGTGCGCTACTGAAAGTCCACCCGAATCCGGAGGTTCCGTGCGCCTTCAGGCCCTGCTGGACACCCCTGAACTGGGGCTCAGGCTGCTGGTCGGCGCGGACGCGCTCGACCGGCCGTTCGAGCGCGTGTTCACCGCCAGCCTGCGCGACCCGAGCCGGTATCTCACCGGCGGCGAGGTGGTGCTGTCCGGCATGCAGTGGCCGAGTGACGCGGAGGCCGCCGCGTTCGTCGACACGCTGGCCGAGGCCGGCGTGGTCGCGCTGGGCGTCGGCACCGCCGAGGTCGGCGGCGGCCCGGTCCCGGACGCCATGATCGAGTCGTGCCGGGCGGCTGGCCTCCCGCTGTTCGAGGTCCCGGTGACCGTCTCGTTCGCGACGATCACCGAACGGGTGATTCTCGGCCTCGCCGCCGAGCGCTCCGAAATGGGCGCGCTCGACCGGCACCGCCGCCTGGTCGCGGTCGTCACCGCGGGCCGGGGGCTGCCCGCGCTGGTCGAGGCGGGCGCGGCCGAACTCGGCGCCGACTGCTGGGTGCTCAGCGCGACCGGCCGCATCATCACCGGCACCGGCGAGCCGCCCGCCGCCGAGCATCGCGCGACGCTCGCTCGCCGGTTCCTGCTCGCCGACCGGCTGCCCAGGGTGATCACCGGCAAGGACGGCGAACCGGTGTCGTTGCTGGCCGCGGCGAGCAAGGACGGGCACCGCGTCGCGAGCTGGTTCCTCGCGGTGGCGGGGAACTACAGCCGCTGGGACCTGGCCAGGCAGGAGGTCGCGGCCGAGTTCGCGAACCTGGTCGGGCTGGAGCGTTCCCGCTTCGACGAGACCAAGCGCGTCGAGAACCGCGCGGCGGAACCGTTGCTGCGCTTGGCTTTGTCGGAGGAGGCGAGCCAGGCCCAGATCGCGTCGCGCTTGCCTGCCGCCGAATTCACCGCCACCGACCCGGTCTTCACGCTCTCGGCGTCGGTGCAGGGCGGCGGCCCCGGCCTCGCCCCGGTGATCATCGACGAGCTGTTCGCGCCTTACCAGGCCCCGGCTCTGGTCGGCAGCGTCGACGGCGAGGCGTTCGGCCTGCTCCGCGCCCGCGCGCTCGGCTACGAGAAACTGGACCCCTTCGTCGCCGAAGTCCGCGAAGCCGTCCGCACGATCGAACCCGCGCTCGGCTCGGCGAGTCTCGCCGTCGGCATCAGCCGGGCACCGGACGCGGCCGGTCTGCACGCCGCGGTCCACGAATCCCGCCACGCGCGCCGCCTGGCCGAACTCGCGCCTGGGCGCGCCTCCGTGGTCGCGGGCGACGAGGTCGCGTCACACCTGCTGCTCTTGGCCGCCGTACCCGACGAACTGCGCCGATCTTTCCGCGCGAGGGTGCTCGGCCCGCTGCTGGCTTACGACGCCGCGCACAACTCCGAACTCGTGCGCACGCTCAAGGTGTTCCTCGACCATTCGGGGTCATGGACGCAGACTTCGGCCGAACTTCACTTGCACGTCAACACTTTGCGCTACCGCGTCAGCCGGATCTCCGAATTGACCGGCCGCGACCCCGCCAAGTTCGCCGACCGCGTCGACCTCTACCTCGCGAGCTGCTTCACCCAGGAGCCGTGAGCGCGCATGAAAGCCCGAATCTTGGGTACCTTCCACTATGACCTCTGCGGATCTCCCTCTACGGACCGCTCTGCCGCGCGGCCGCGGCCCGATCTCCAGGTCGATCCTCAGTGCGTACGCCACCGGGCAGCGAGGCGACGTCTTCCGGACCGAGCGGGTGGCGGCGGCCGATCCGCTCGGTGAGGACGTCCAGCTCGCCCTGCATCTCTGCTACGAGCTGCACTACCAAGGTCTTCAGGACGTCGACGCGGAGTGGGAGTGGGATCCGGACCTGCTGCACATCAGGGGCATGCTCGAACGGCTGTTCCTGAAGAAGCTTCGCGAGTGCGTCGCGGGCGGGGACGATGTGACGGCCGTGCTGCTCGTCGAGCCGGTCGGCGTGGTCAGCAGGCACCTGCTCGATCACGGCGAATGGTGGCAGATGCGCGAGTACTTCGTGCATCAGTCGATCTACCACCACAAGGAGACCGATCCCCACGCCTGGGTGATCCCGCGCCTGCGCGGCACCGTGAAGGCCGCCATGGTGGCGGTCCAGTTCGACCAGTTCGGCGCCGGTCACCCTGACCAGGCCCGCACCCGGCGCTACGCGGACCTGATGACGAGCGCCCGGCTGTCCAGTGGCTACCTCGCCTATCTCGACGAGGTGCCCGCCTGCATGCTGGCCACGGTCAACATGATGTCGATGTTCGGCCTGCACGGCCGCTTCCGCGGTGCGCTGATCGGCCATTTCGCCGCCGCCGAGGCCACGACCGCGTCCAGTGCCCTCCGGCTGGTACAAGCCTTGCAGCGCTGGGAATCCTCGCCGGAGTGCAGCCTGTTCTTCACCACGCCCCAGCAGCCGATGCGCGACACCGTCATCGGCGACCTGCTGGCTCGCGAACCGGGGCTGGCCGGTGACCTGGTGTTCGGGGTGCAGGCGACGGAACTGCTGGAGCGGCGCTTCGCCGACCACGTGCTCGGTTGCTGGCGCGCCGGGCGGACTTCGCTGCGGAGTGGTCGAGCTGATCCCGATCGCCAGGGAGGGGTGTCCGTGCCCGCGGGAAAGGACTACCGTTGAATGCCGTCGGCAAGGCGGGAGGTGGCTCCCATTCCAGCAGCGAAACGGGACATCGTCGTCGTGGGCGCATCCGCGGGCGGCGTGGAGACGCTGCGCACACTGGTCGCCTCGTTACCCGTGGACTTTCCAGGGCACGTCCTGATCGTGATGCACCTGCCACCGGGTACCCGCAGCGCGCTGCCGATCATCCTCGACAGGGCAGGACCGCTGCGCGCGGTCGTCGCGCGCCATGGCGCGCGGCTGGTGCCAGGGACGATCTATGTCGCACCACCTGATCGCCATCTGCTGCTGGCGACCGATCATCTCCTGCTTTCCCATGGCCCGACCGAAAACGGGCACCGGCCCGCGATCAACGCGCTGTTCCGGTCGGCGGCCGTGGCCGCGGGCAGTCGCGCGATCGGCGTCGTGCTGACCGGTGTGCTCGACGACGGCGCCGCCGGGCTGCAGGCCATCTCCGCGCGGGGCGGGGTGGCGGTGGTGCAGGATCCGGGCGACGCGCTGTACGCGGGAATGCCGGAGGCGGCGCTGCGGCTCACCGCGGCCGACCACGTTCTGCGCGCCGCCAAAATCGGGCCGCTGCTCACCACGCTCGTCAGGCAGGAGGTCGACCTGGCCGCCATGCCACCCGTCAGCGCGACGCTGGAACTCGAAGACAGGATCGCGCGTGACGGCTCCGGTGTCGACACCTCCGATTCCGGCTATACCTGCCCGGACTGCCAAGGCGTGCTGACCGAGATCACCGCCGGCTCGAACCACTACCGCTGCCGCCTAGGCCACGCCTGGTCCGCCGAGTCGCTGCTCGCCGCCCAGGTCGACGAGCTGGAACGCGCGCTGTGGACGGCATTGCGGTCGCTGGACGAGAAAACCGGTCTCGCGCGCAAGATGCAGTCCGACGCGCGCGAAAGAGGCCATGGCCTGCTCGCCGAGCGCTACCGCCGCTCCGCACGGGAATCCTCGGTCGCCGCGGAGGTGCTGCGCAAGTACCTCATCTCGCTGAACCCTCCGCTCGATCACGAGCTGGTCGAGTGAGGCCACCGGTGGACGGCATCCAGATACACCTGGCCCACGAGGCGGACACCACGCTGGTCCGCCTCACCGGCACGCTCGACGTGCGTGCCTTCCCGGAGCTGCGTGACACCCTGCTCAAATGCACAGCCGAGCAGCCCGCCGTGGTGGTCGTGCTGGTGGACGGGCTCCGCGTCGACCAGAACCAGCTGTACAGCGTCTTCGTCCAGGCCTCGATGCGGGCCTCGGAGTGGCCGGGCGTCCCGATCATGCTGGTGGCCCGCGACCGCGCGCTCTACCACCGGTTGTCCACGCTCCCCGCCGCGCGGTTCGTCCAGGTGCACACCAGCGTCCGCAAGGCCGTCAAAGCGGCGGGTTCCCCACCGCCGCGACGCCGAGCCGAGACCACACTTCCCGCACTGGCCGGTTCCTCGGCACAGGCCCGGCAGTTCGTCGCCACGACCTGTGCCGGCTGGGGCGTGCGGTGGATGACCTATGACGCCGCCGCCGTCGCCACCGAACTGGTCGAGAACACCCTGCAGCACACCGGCAGCGAACCGGTGCTGCGCCTGGAACTGCGCAGGCGGCTGCTCACCGTCGCGGTGTCCGACGAAAGCCCGCACCCCGCCGTGCTGACGGAACGCCGAGCCGACGGCAGGCTGCGCCTCGGCCTGCTCGTGGTGGCGCAGTGCGCGCGGGTGTGGGGCTGCACGCCCACCCTTTCGGGGGGAAAGGTCACCTGGGCGGTCCTGTCTACCGACGCCCGCCGCTAGAGATCCTTGGCGAGTTGTAACTTCTAAGCGTGACCGAGCAGCGAAGTGAGGCGGACGGCGGATTCGAGTCGGTCCTTACCTATGTCAAGGACTCACGGGGCTTCGATTTCACCGGGTACAAGCGCACCAGCCTGATGCGCCGGATGCGCCGCCGCATGAGCCAGGTCGGCATCGAGGACTACGCCGAGTACATCGACCACCTCCAGGCGAACTCCGACGAGTTCGTCGCGTTGTTCAACACGGTCCTGATCAACGTCACCGGCTTCTTCCGTGACCCGGAGGCCTGGGACTACCTGCGCACCGATCTGGTGCCCGGCATGCTCGCCGAGCGCGGGCCCGAGGACGCCATCCGGATCTGGAGCGCGGGCTGCGCGTCCGGCCAGGAGGCGTACAGCCTGGCCATCCTCTTCGCCGAGCACCTCGGGCTCGACGAGTTCCGCAGGCGGGTCAAGATCTACGCCACCGACGTCGACGAAGAAGCGCTCGCGCAGGCGCGGCATGCCACGTACACCACCTCGGAGGTCGAAGGGCTCGACGACGACATCCTGGCGCGTTACTTCGAGCAGCAGAACGGCCGCTACGCCTTCCGCAAGGACCTGCGCCGCTCGGTCATCTTCGGCCGCAACGACCTCGTGCAGGACGCCCCGATCTCGCGAATCGACCTGCTGGTCTGCCGCAACACCCTGATGTACTTCAACGCCGAGACCCAGTCCAAGATACTGGAGCGCTTCCACTTCGCGCTGGCGCAGAACGGGCTGCTGTTCCTCGGCAAGGCCGAAATGCTGCTCGCCCACACCAAGCTCTTCGAGCCGTTCGACCTCAAACGGCGCGTTTTCCGGCGCACGGCCAAAAGCACGACCAGTTTCAACCGCCTGCTGCCTGCCGGGCTCCAGTCCTATCGGGACACCGAGACGACCGGGCTCGAAGAACTGCGCGACGCGACGCTGGCCGCCAGCCCGGTCGCCCAGCTGGTGCTCACGGAGGACGAGGTCACGGCGCTGGTCAACCAGCAGGCGGAGCACGCGTTCGGCCTGTCCCAGCGTGATGTCGGCCGGCCGTTCCGCGATCTCGACATCTCGTATCGCCCGGTGGCGCTGCGCGGTTACGTCGAGCGGGCACGAGCCGAGCAGCGGTCCATGCGCATCAAGGACGTCGAGTGGCAGCGCGGCGGCGAGACCGTGTGGTACGAGATCCACGTGAACCCGCTGCTGGACAAGCAAAGCCTGCCAATCGGCGTGTCGATCGCCTTCCACGACGTGACCTCGGCGCGGCAGCTGCTGAACGAGCTGGAGCACGCCAACCAGCAGCTCGAGTCGGCGTACGAGGAACTCCAGTCGACCAACGAGGAACTGGAGACCACGAACGAGGAACTCCAGTCCACAGTGGAGGAACTGGAGACGACCAACGAGGAACTCCAGTCCACCAACGAGGAACTGGAGACGATGAACGAGGAGCTGCAGTCGACCAACGACGAGCTGCAGACCATCAACAACACCCTCCGCGACCGCACGGTCGAACTGGACAAGGTCAACGAGTTCCTCGAGTCGATCCTCACCTCGATCGGGCCCGGCATCGTCGTCGTCGACCAGGAGATGCGCATCCGGGCCTGGAACCGTGCCGCGGAGGACCTCTGGGGGCTGCGGAGAGAAGAGGCGGAGGGCGAGCACCTGCTCAACCTCGACATCGGCCTGCCGCTGACCGAGGTGCGCCCGGCGGTGCGCAAGGCGCTGACCGATCCGGCCTTCCAGGCCGAACTGTCACTGCAGGCGGTGAACCGGCGTGGCAGGCACACCACCGTGCGTCTTTTGTGCGGTGCGCTGCGGGGACCGGCGGGCGACAGTCATGGCGCGATCCTCGTGATGGAGCAGACCGAGCGGCCTACTGATCGAACCGGGCAGTGATACCGAGCGCCCGCAGCGCCTCGGCCCGCTCCCGGTAGACGACGAACGCGCGTTCCAACCCGGTCATCCGCAGCGTGCGGCGCATCAGGAAGCCGTTCACCACCAGCGCCATCGTCACGTCGGCCGCGTTGGCCCTGCGCTGCAGCTCGCACAGCAGGTTCAGGCCCACGCTGGAACAGAACCGCACCTCGGTCAGGTCGACGAGGAACGCCTGGCTCTCCGGCCTGGGCATGCCCACGGTGAGCTCCGTGACCTTGTCGACGTTGGCCAAGTCGAGGTCGCCGGCGATGGTGATCACCGCCCGTCCCGCGCCGAAGGTGGTCACGGTGACGGAAAACCGCTCACTCAGCGAACCGATCACCGTCCGGCCGAAGGTCCTGCTGAGGTGAGGCGGACGCCTGCTCGTCATGGTGGACTCCACATCCTCGTCCGCCATCATCTCCGCATTCCGGCGAACATGCAACAGCCGCGCCGGAGTGGTCCGGTGCGGCTGCCACAGCAAGCGTGAAGGTCAGGCGGTCGTGCCGTACACCTGCATTTCGAACAGCGAATAGCCGTACGCGGTGCCGCGCGCGGTGCCGTTGACGCGGACGTAGCGGCCGGTGCCGGTCAGTCCGGTCAGGTCGTCCGTGCCGCCGTTACCGGTGGTCGTCGAGAAGATCGTGGTCCAGTTCGTGCCGTCGGGCGAGGTCTGGATGGTGTAGGCCTTGCCGTACGCGGCTTCCCAGGTCAGCTTCACCTGGGAGATGTTCGCGGTGGCACCCAGGTCGACGCGCAGCCACTGCGGGTCGACGCCCTCCTTGCTCGCCCAGCGCGCGCCGGTGAGGCTGCCGTCGAAGGCCGCCGAAGCCGGGTAGCTGCTCGACTCGACACTCGACGCGGTGGCGGGCTTTCCCTGTGACAGCAACACAGGCGTGCCGCCGGGCGCGGTGATGGTCAGCGTGAACGTCACCGAATGCGTCGCCGACGGGGAGGTGCCCGTCACCGTGATGGCCGAGGTGCCCGCAGGCGCGTCGGCGGTGGTGGCGATGCGCAGCGTCGACGTGCCGTTGCCGGTCACCGAAGCCGGGGTGAAGGTCACCACGGCGCCAGGCGGGACGTTCGCCGCGTCGAGCGCGACCGTCTCCGCGGTGCCGGACAACGTCGCGACGGTCACCGTCGGCGTGGCCGCCGAACCGGCGGTCACCGTGGCGGCCGCCGGGTTCACCTTGACCGAGAAGTCGTTGGCACCGACGGAAGTCACGGTCAGCGCGTAGTTCGCCGACTTCGTGCCGGACGCCGCCGCCCCGTTGATCTTGACGGCGTAGGTGCCTGCCGGGGTCGACGCGGAGGTCTTGAACGAGACCGTCGAACCCTGGCCCGCGGTCACCGAAGCCGGGCTGAACGTGGCCGTGGTGCCGCTCGGCAGGCCGGACGCGGACAGCGCGACCGACTGCGCGGTTCCGGAAACGACGGAGGTGCTGACGGCCGCCGAGGTTTCACCGCCCGCGCTCACCGAACCCTGCTGCGGGTTGACACCGACCGCGAAGTCGTTGGTCGTGCTCGCCGCGGTGAACACCCATTGGGCCGCCGTTCCCGAGCAACTGCCCGTCACCACCAGGCTTCCGGAAGGGCGATAACACTTCGTGTTGTACTGCATATCCGAAATCGTCAGGTTCGGGTTGATGGACCACTGCTGGCTGGCCGCACCCGTGCATTTCTGCAGCACGACCTTGGAACTCGACAGGGTCGCGCACATGTTGTTGATCTCCATGAACGCGCCGTGGAAGGTGAACCGCTGCGCCGACGAGCCGTTGCACGCGGCGGTGGTCAGCTGCACACCCGAGGTGGTGCTGTTGTTCGGGTCCTCCAGGCACTGGCCGTTGGAGTTGTTCTTGTACTGGCCGATCGACTTGTTCGGCTGCGCGCCGCCATAACACTCGCCGGTGGTGGTGTTGAACAGCGGCGTGTTGTCGACGACCTCGTTCGGCGACGGGTCGACGATGATCGGTTCCATCGTCGGTGTGCCGTCGGAGTTGTAGTGCGTGAGCGCGTCCTCGCAGTCGATCGCGTTGTAGGCGCTACCGCCCTGGCCACCGATCCACAGATCGATGTGCCGCAGGCCGGGGCCGCCGTTGGGGCCTTCGCCGTCCCAGTCCTGGTTACAGGAGGAACAGTCGTCTTCCATGATGAAGTACTTCTTCACCCGTGGCACCCAGATCTTGGTGCCCGCCCGGTAGACCTTGGTCGTGGTGGCGAAGGTGATCGGGTCGGAATAAGTGCCTTTACCGCCCGCGGTGTCGTGGATCTTCGGATAGGCGATGTCACCGCCTGGCGGCGTGTTGTCCCACCAGCCGTAAAAGGTCATGAACGTTTGCTGGGTGGTCGCCGCACCCGCCGGTGCGGCTCCGACTAAACCGAAAATGGTTATCAACGCAATAAAGGCCGCTGCCGCTTTCGCGGCCAGAGCATGCCGACTCATGACGCCTCCGTGGGGGACCGAGCGTAGGTGTCGAGAATCACCTCGCGGCCGCGCGGACGTCAAGGACTTTCGTTAGGAAATTTTCCTAACTATGCCCGACTGCCGGGTAGTCCCGCTGACCGGGGACCTGAAAGCGCTTTCCATGCCCTATTTCCCTCCCTCACCACACCGAGCTGTGTGAAGGGAGCCTTCACCACGCATAGCTGCGTGAAGGCTCCCTTCACAAAAAACCCAGCCGGGTGAGGGAGGCCCTCACTCAAGGCCGGGCCGGGGCGGCGGTGAGGGATTCACCGGAAGCGAGGAGCGCGGTGTTCACCCGTTGTGACACCGGATTTCGCTGATCTGGCCGTAGCCGTCGCCACGGCAGGGGTGCAAACGTCGTAACCCGTTCCGTCCGACGCCGGTCCAGAGGAGTAGGCATCCCCGATGCAAGCCTTCACGCTGCCCGAGTTCTATCTGTCCTACCCGGCGCGGATGAACCCCCACCTGGAGCGCGCGCGGGCGCACAGCATGGCCTGGGCCAAGGAGATGGGGATGATCGACTCCCCCGAGCCCGGCGGCGGCGTGGTCTGGGACGAGGCGGAACTGGCCAGGCACGACTACGGGCTCATGTGCGCGTACACCCATCCGGACTGTGACGGACCGGCACTCGATCTGATCACCGACTGGTACGTATGGGTGTTCTTCTTCGACGACCATTTCCTCGCGCATTTCAAGTACACCCGCGACATCGACGGCGGCCGGGCCTATCTGGACCGGCTCGAACGGTTCATGACCCGCGACGGCGAGACGCCGCCCGAGCCGGAGAACCCGGCCGAGGCCGGGCTGCTGGACCTCTGGGCGCGGACGGTGCCCGCGATGTCAGCGGACTGGCGCGAGCGGTTCATCGAGAGCACGCACAACCTGATGGTCGAGTCGCTGTGGGAACTGGTCAACATCGAGCAGGGCCGCATCGCGAACCCCATCGAATACATCCAGATGCGCCGCCGGGTCGGCGGCGCGCCGTGGTCGGCCAACCTCGTCGAGTACGTCGCGGCCGAGGTGCCGCACCGGTTCGCGCACACCCGTCCGCTCGAGGTGCTCCGCGACACCTTCTCCGACGCGATCCACCTGCGCAACGACATCTTTTCGTATCAGCGCGAGGTGCGTGAGGAAGGCGAGAACTCCAACGCGGTGCTCGTCTTCGAGAAGTTCTTCGACATCCCGACGCAGGAAGCGGCCGAGATGACGAACGACCTGCTGACCTCGCGGCTGCACCAGTTCGAGAACACCGCGCTGGCCCACGTTCCGCTGCTCGCCACCGTGCAAGGCGCGACCCCGGACGAGCTGGCCGCCATGACGGCGTACGTCAAGGGCCTGCAGGATTGGCAGGCGGGCGGCCATGAATGGCACCTGCGGTCCAGCCGGTACATGAACGAAGGCGCGGTCTCCGGCGGACTCGGCGGACCGACCGGCCTGGGCACCGAGTCGCTCTCGCCAGGCAGGCTCGGGCTGAAGCGGCGGGCGGAGCAGCACGCGTTCGTGCCGAACAAGCCCGTCGGCCACCTGCCGTTGCCCGAGCTGTACATGCCGTTCCAGTTCCGGATGAGCCCGCATCTCGACGCGGCGCGCGACCATACCGTCGAGTGGGCCCGCGAGATGGGCTTCTTCGAATCACTGCCCGGCATCGAGGCGGGCGCCGTGTGGGACGAGCGGCGGATGCGGGGCATCGACCTGCCGCACTGCGCCGCGATGATTCACGCCGACGCGTCCGCGGAGCAGCTCGATCTCACCTCCGACTGGCTGAGCTGGGGAACGTACGGCGACGACTACTTCCCCGTGATCTTCGGCGCCAGGCGCGACATCGCGGCGGCGCAGATCTGTGCCGACCGGATGTCACTGTTCATGCCGCTCGACGCGGGCGAGACACCGCCGCCGATCGGCCCGCTCGAAAAAGGATTGGCCGACCTGTGGCGGCGCACCGCGGGCCCGATGACCGAACCCGCGCGCGCGGTCTTCCGCAAGGCGGTCGAGGACATGGCTGGCAGCTGGGTGTGGGAGGTGGCCAACCAGGCGCAGAACCGGGTGCCCGATCCCGTCGACTACGTGGAGATGCGGCGCCGCACGTTCGGCTCCGACCTGACCATCAGCCTCGCCAGGCTCGCGAACTACGAGCTCGTGCCGTCCTGGATCCACCAGACGCGGGTGGTGCGCGAGCTCGACACCGCGGCGCAGGACTACGCCTGCTTCACCAACGACCTGTTCTCGTACCAGAAGGAGATCCAGTACGAGGGCGAGATGCACAATCTCGTGCTGGTGATCGAGAACTTCCTCGGCGTCGACCGGCTGAAGGCCCGCGACATCGTCGCCGACCTGATGAAGGCGCGGATGGAGCAGTTCGAGAAGCTCGCGAACGAGGACCTCCCCCAGCTCTTCGAGGACTTCAGCCTGGAGCCGGAGATCCGCGACGTGCTTACGAGGCATGCCGAGATGCTCAAGGACTGGATGTCCGGCATCACCGAATGGCACCGCAAGTGCGTGCGCTACCAGCCGGAGGAACCGGAGGAACTGGAGCGCCTGTACGCGCTACCGCCCATCGAGGCGAACGCGAGCTTCTCATTCCTGCCCAGCGGATTGGGCACTTCGGCGGTACGTGTCCGCCCTGCGAACGTCTGACTCCGACGATCGGGCGGTGTTCCTGTCACGGGAACACCGCCTCGGTCAGAATCTCGGGTATGACCTGGACCCCGACCCACGGTGATCAGTTCGAGCCGGTCCCCTACCGCCCGGCCCGCATGCCCGCCGACGAGACCCTGGCCAACGCCGCGGCCCTGCGCCGCCGCATGGACGAGCGCCGTTCCGTCCGCAGCTTCTCCCCCGACCCCGTCCCCGAGCAGGCGGTTCTGGACGCGATCGCGATCGCGTCCACCGCGCCCAGCGGCGCACACCAGCAGCCGTGGACCTTCGTGCTCGTGTCGGACCCGGCCGTCCGCAAGCAGATCCGCTCGGCCGCCGAAGCCGAGGAGACCGTTTCGTACGACGGCAGGCTCGGCGAGGAGTGGCTGACGGCGTTGCGCCCGCTCGGCACCGACGCGGTCAAAACGCATCTGACCGACGCGCCTTGCCTGATCGTGGTCTTCCAGCAGCGGTACTACTTGGAGGAAGACGGCACCACCCGCAAGCACTACTACGTCGACGAGTCGGTCGGCATCGCCGTCGGAATGCTGCTGACCGCCTTGCAGGTCGCCGGCCTCTCGGCGCTGACGCACACCCCGTCGCCGATGCGCTTCCTCGGCGAGGTACTCGGCAGGCCGCGCAACGAGAAGGCGTTCGCGGTGATCCCGGTCGGCTATCCGGCTCCCGATTGCATGGTGCCGAACCTCCAGCGCAAGTCCCTTGACCAGGTGCTCGTCCGCGTCTGAGCGTTTTTGTCGGTGGGTGATGCGATGCTGCTCGTATGACCTTGCCGAGCTATTCACCGACCTGGCCACGCGGCGATCGTGAGGAGCTCCCGCTCGAAGGCGACGAGCGGGAGATCCTCACGGCGTTCCTCGACTGGCACCGTCAGACCTTCGAACTCAAATGTGCCGGGATTCCAGCGGAAAGGTTGTCAGACAAGAACATCCCGCCATCGGGCCTGAGTCTGCACGGGCTGGTCCGCCACCTCACCGGCACTGAGCGGTGGTGGTTCCGCCAGCAGTTCGCGGGCGAGGACCTGCCGATGCTGTACTACTCGGACGACAATCCGAACGAGGACTTCGACGTGCTCGACGGCGACGCCGACACGGCTTTCGCGGCGTGGCGCGCGGAGTGCGCGCGGTCGAGGGAGATCGTCGCATCGTCCACTTTGGACGCTACGGGCACGCATTTCCGGACGGGGAAGCCGATTTCGCTGCGCCGGATACTCGTGCACATGATCGCGGAGTACGCGCGGCACAATGGGCACGCCGACCTGCTGCGGGAACGGATCGATGGGGCGGCCGGGATGTGAACCCAGACCACTAGGCCCCGAGCGTCTCCTTGAGCACGGCGCGCTGAGTCGGCTTGGCCTCGTTGTAGAGCTTGTGCCCGGCCTCGGTCAGCATGACGAAAATGCCGCGCCGATCCATCTCGCACATGGCACGCTCGACCAGGCCCTCGCGCTCCAGCCTGGCGACCAGCCGTGAAGTCGCGCTCTGGCTCAGGTGCACGGCCTCGGTGAGGTCCGCGCCCCGGCACTTCTGCTCGGCCGTGGCGAGGCATTCGAGCGCCTCGAACTCGCTGACGCCGATGCCGTGCTTCTCCTGGAGCGTGCACTCCAGCGCGCCGAAGACGACCGCGTGGCGGGCGAGCAAGCCCTGCCACTCCTGCACCAGCACCTGGTCAGCTACATCGCTCACGTAGGCGAAGATAGCATGCACAGGAATCTGATGCAACCACATTAAATTCACTTGCATTAGATGCGTGTGCATGTAGTGTGATCCACATGAGCTCTTCCGCGCATCTCTCCACCACCTCCACCCGGTGGGACGCTCGTCTGTGGGGCGTACTGCTCACCGTGTCCACCGTCATCGGCCTGGACGCGCTCGACGTCTCCATGGTCGGTGTCGCACTCCCGTCCATCCGGGCCGACCTCGGCCTTTCCACCAGCGCGCTGCAATGGGTCGTCAGCGGCTACGTACTCGGTTATGGCGGCCTGCTGCTTCTCGGCGGCCGAACCGCGGACCTCCTCGGCAGGCGGCAGGTCTTCCTTGTCGCGGTCAGCGTGTTCGCACTCGCCTCACTGCTCGGCGGGCTCGTCGACGACGGCGCGTTGCTGATCGCCAGCCGCTTCATCAAGGGACTCAGCGCCGCGTTCACCGCACCCGCCGCACTGTCCATCATCACCACGACGTTCCAGGAAGGTCCCGCCCGTAACCGCGCGATCAGCATCTTCGCGGTGTTCGGCGCGAGCGGGTACTCGGCCGGGCTCGTCTTCTCCGGGCTGCTGACCCAGGTCGGCTGGCGCTGGACGTTCCTGCTGCCCGTCCCGATCGCGCTCGTCGTGCTGGTCTTCGCGTACCGGCTGATCCCGTCCAACCGGCCGGAACGCACCGGCGCGGGCTATGACTTCCCCGGTGCGATCACCGGAGCCGCCGGCTCGCTGCTGCTCGTGTTCTCGGTCGTCGAAGCCCCGACCGTCGGCTGGCTCGCGGCCAGGACGCTGATCTCGTTCGCGGTCGCGTTCGCCCTCCTCGCGACGTTCATCGTCATCGAGAAGCGCAGCTCCCACCCGCTGCTCCGCCTGGGCATCCTGCGCTCCGGCCCGCTGGCCCGCGCCAACCTCGGCGGCGCGCTGTTCTTCGGCGCGTACATCGGGTTCCAGTTCGTGGTCATGCTGTACCTGCAGTCGGTGCTGAACTGGTCCGCGCTGCAGACCGCACTCGGCTTCCTGCCCGCCGCCGCGATCGTCGCGTTCGGCTCGCCGAGGATCGAGCCGCTGATCGACCGCTTCGACACCCCGCGCACGATCCTGGCCGGTGTGATCGCCCACGTCATCGGGTACGCGCTCTTCCTGAACGTCGACGAGAGCTCCAGCTACGCGCTTGCGGTGCTGCCGAGCATGGTCCTGCTCGGACTCGGCTTCACGCTGGCCTTCTCCTCCCTGAACATCCAGGCCACGGCCGGGATCGCCGACGACGAGCAGGGCCTCGCCGGTGGCCTGCTGAACACCTCGGTCCAGATCGGTGGCGCGATCGGGCTCGCCATCGTGACCGCGGTGCTCACCGCCAACGGTGGCGCCGAGGCCTCGCGGACCGCGCTGCTCGCCGGGCTCACCCCGGCGCTGAGCGTGGTCACCGGGATCGCGGTGCTCGCGGTGCTGGTCAGCCTGGCCGGCGTCATCCGGCCCCGCCGCGCCGAGATCAAGGTCGACGAGGCGGAACTCGCGCTCGCCACGAAGTAGCGAACGCGTCCGCGAAGGTGCCTGTCACTCGGGGGGTGGCAGGCACCTTCGCCGTACTGTGACATGCCATGGCTGATCAACACCGGTGGTGGGACGTCGTCCGCTGGACGGTGTACGCGGGCACCGCCCGTCCGCCCCGGCCAGTATCGGCCGGGCTTCGGGTGCTGCGCGCGGTAGCTGTGCTGGGGATCGGGTCGTGGGCCGGCTTCGTCGCCACGGTCACCGCGATCACCCAGGGCCGCGGCGCGCTCCTGCCCGCCGCGCTCGGTGTCGCCACGCTCTTGCCCGCGGTGGTCGGCCTCCGGTCGCCGCTGTGGGCGTGGCGAGTGTTCGTGGTCCTCATCCTCGCCACCCCGCTCGCGTATGCCGGGTGGGTCGCGTCGTGGGGCTGGCCGTGGTCTCCCGGTCTCGCCTTGACGGCCGCGCTGGTGCTCTACCTCGTGGGCGAGACCCATGACCAGCCCGTACTCGCCTGCGTCGCGGTGATCTCGGTCGCGGCGATGGCGCCCTTCGTACGTGACTGGCGTGATCTCGTGCTGCTGGCGGCGCTGACCTCCGTTCCGCTCTTCATCGGCAATCTCGTCCGTCAACGCCGGCTCGCGGAGCAGGAACGGCTCGCCCGCCACCAGCAGCGCATCGCCGAGGACACCAAGCTCGCGGTGCTCGAAGAACGCACCAGGATCGCCCGCGAGCTGCACGACGTCGTCGCGCACCACATGTCCGTGCTCGCGCTGCGGACCGACTCCGCCCGCTACCGCTTCCCCGCCATGACGGACGACCTGCGGACAGAGTTCGCCGCGCTGACGGACACCGCCCGCGAGGGCATGACCGAGCTTCGCCGCCTGCTCGGCGTGCTGCGCACGGAGTCCGACGCGGCGCCCACGTCTCCGCAACCGGACATCGCCCGCGTGGCCGACCTCGTCGGCCGTGTGCGTGCGCTCGGCACCGACTGCACACTCGAGGTACACGGCGATTTCGACGCACTGCCCGCCGGTGTCGGGCTTTCGCTGTACCGGATCGTGCAGGAGGCGCTGAGCAACGCCGCCCGTCACTCCCCCGGCGCCGCGGTCCGGGTGGAGGTGCGCGTCGAAGCCGGTGTCGTGCGCGCGACCGTGTGCAACGACCCGAGCGAGTCCACGGGACCGATCGAACCGCCGGGGCACGGTTTGCTGGGCATGCGCGAGCGGGTCACCATGCTGTCCGGCAAGCTGGAGACCGGCGCGACGCCCGACGGCGGTTTCCGGGTAGCACTGGCCATCCCGTTGGAAGGAACCGCTTCGTGATTTCCGTCGTCGTCGCCGACGACCAGACCATGGTCAGGCAGAGCTTCCGCGCCGTGCTCGACGCACAGTCCGATATCCAGGTGGTCGGCGAGGCCGAGAACGGCCTCGCCGCGATCGAGCGCTGCGCCGAGCTGACACCGGACGTCGTGCTCATGGACGTCCGGATGCCCGAACTCGACGGCCTCGAAGCAGCCAGGCACATTCTCGCTGAGCCCCAGGGCACGGTCCGCGTGCTGATGCTCACCACGTTCGACATCGACGAGTACGTCTACGGCGCGTTGCGTGCGGGCGCCAGCGGCTTTCTGTTGAAGGACGCGCCACTCGACGACCTCGTCACGGCCGTCCGCGTGGTCGCGGCGGGCAACGCGCTGTTCGCACCGACCGTCACCCGCAGGCTGATCAGCGAATTCACGGCGCGCACGGCTCCCCGGGTCTCCGGCACGCGGCTCGCGGAGCTCACGGCCAGGGAGACCGAAGTGCTCCGCCTGATCGCGAAAGGCCTGTCCAACACCGAAGTCGCCGACACTCTGGTGATCGCCGAGCAGACCGCGAAGAGCCACGTGAGCAGGGTGTTCACCAAACTCGGCGTCCGTGACCGCGCCCAAGCCGTCGTGGCCGCCTACGAGGAAGGCCTCGTCGTCCCAGGTGAATCGGGGTCGTGAGTGTTTTCACCGGTTAGAACCGGCCGTACCACTCACGACCCCCACACCCAAGTAGTACCCCGGTACTGGGGCCGGGCGCGAAGACGGCACCCCGGTGTGACGACGCGGCGGCCGTTTTCGATCACCGTTGCGGGTATGACATTCGCTCCGCGCTCACCACTGGCCGTGCCGGTCGTCGCGGCCGCCGCGTTCGGCGGGGTCGCGGTGCTCTGGTGGCTGCTCGGCCGTCCACTCGGGATCGACTCGTCGGTCTACCGCGCGGGCGGGCTCGCTGTGCTGCGCGGCGAACCCCTCTACGGGCACCTTTCCGCGCTTCCCGGCTGGGCGCCGGACCTGCCGTTCACGTACACGCCGTTCGCCGCGCTGCTGTTCACGCCGCTCGCGGCGCTGCCGATCCAGTTGGGCTGGGCCGTGTTCGCCATGGCCGCGGCGCCCGCGTTGTACGTGGCGCTGCGGCCGTTCACCGTCCACAGCGGACTGCTGGTGGCCGGCGCGTTCTGTCTCCAGCCGGTCTGGCAGACCGTGGGGCTGGGCCAGGTGAACCTCGTGCTGATGGCCGTCGTGGTGTTCGACGTGCTCGTGTTGCGGGGATCCCGGTACAGCGGCTTGGCGATCGGGGTGGCCGCGGCGATCAAGCTGATCCCGCTGATCTTCCTCGTGCATCTGCTGGTGACCGGCCGTCGCGCGGACGCGGGGCGGGCGCTGGCGTCGTTCGCCGGTGCGACCGGGCTGGCGCTGATCGTGCTGCCGGGTGACTCCGTCCGGTTCTGGACCTCGGCGATCTTCAACGACCATTTCGCCATGATGAAGGGCTGGGTGGGAAACCAGTCCTGGCAAGGGTTTCTGGCCAGGACCCTGCCCGGTGCCGGCTGGGCCATCGTGCTCGGCGTCGTGGTCGTCGGGGTGGGGACGTGGTTCGCCGTCCGGCGGCTGCACCGCGCGGGCGACGAGCCCGGCGCGCTGCTGGTGACCGCGGGGTGCGGGCTGGTGGTCAGCCCGATCTCGTGGACACATCACTGGGTTTGGGTCGTGCCCGCGATCGGGTATCTGCTGACCCGAGGCCACCGGTGGGTGGCGCTGGCGACGGCGGTCCTGTTCACCGGCTGGGCCACCGCGATCGTGCCGGGCGGCGGTGGCAAGGAACAGGACTGGAGCCTTCCGCAAGCCGTGCTCGGCAACGTCTACCTGCTCGCCGCACTCGGCGCGGGAGCTGTGTTGCTCGCCCGTCACAGGTCCGCGAGCAGAAGCCCGCTGCGCGGCTTGGGCGTGAAATAGGTGGCCTTGCGCGGCATACGGAGTCCCGCCGCGTGCGTGGCCAGCAGATCCGTCATCGGCACCGGGGCGAGCAGGAGTGTGGCGTCCACATCGGACAGCACCGTCCGGCCGCCAGGCAGGATCGGGACCAGCGCGGGGCCTTCCGGGTCGACGCCCAGTGCCTCGCGGATCAGCACCTGCTCCACCACCCGATGATCGATCGACGGCTCCCCCAGCGACGGCAGCCGCACCCGCAACGCCGACGTCCCGGCGACCACGACCACCGAGCCGACGGCCACGGTCCGGTCCTCGGTCTCGCGGACGTCGAGACCGGCCGCACGCCACCGCGAAGCCATTTCCTCCAGCGAAAAGCCGGTGCCGACGAGCGCGCGGTGAATCGGCCCGATCTCCAGGCGCGGTCCCCCGGTCACCAGCGCGAGCAGTGAGCCCGCCGGGGCGGAAGCGGCGACGCGGTGATTGCCGTCGGCGACCAGCAGCGTGTGCCGCTGCGCCAGCTCGATCACCTCGTCCTGATGGTCGCCCTTGCCCAGCAGCCACAGCCTGTGCCGCCTGCCCACCGAGTCCAGAGTGGACACCGCGGGCTCGTCCAGCGTGGTCAGGATTTCGCGGACCTTCTCCGTCAGCACCCAGCCCTCGGCTTCGGGCACCAGCAGCGCAGCGCTGGTCGCGCAGCCCAGGCCAGCCAGCATGGCCGCCCGCTCCGCCACGACGTCCGGGTAGACGTCCTCGGTGTGCCGGACGCGCGAAACGCCGTCGGCGCCGACGACAGCGGGGTCGACCATGCAGAGGACGCCGAGCACGGACCCGTCCGCGCCGTCGATCTCGTAAAGGCCGACCACATCGGAGACCGGCTCGTAGTGATACGAGCGCAAATAGGACAAAGCGGCCCGTGCGATCGGCAGCGCCTCGGTCAGCCCGAGTCCCGCCGCCAGCGCGGCCGGAGTGCGGTGCGGATGCTGCACGGCGAGCAGTGTGCCCTCGGCGCCGCCGGGGACGGCGAGCGCCGCGGCGACACGCGCGGGGTCGCCGAACTCGTCCACGTCCGGCCCCGGCACGCGGTCACGCACCACCCAGCCGTTCCGGATCGGCCGCACCCAGCAAGTCATCCGCTCATCAAATCAGTTCGCCGTGGTTCCGCGCGTCATGGAATGCTTGCGTATGCGAAACAGTTGACTCGAAGAGTCGATACCGGGGATGCCATGGAAGGACCGCGCATGACCGACACTGTGTCCAAGGGGGTCGGTCTCCGTTCGGAGCGCGGCCCGGTGCTCGCCGCGGTCATGCTGAGCACCGGGTTGGTGGCGCTCGACAGCACGATCATCGCGACCGCGGTGCCGTCCATTGTCCGCGATTTGGGCGGTTTCACCCAGTTTCCGTGGCTGTTCTCGATCTATCTGCTGACCGCGGCCGTCACGACGCCGCTGTACGGCAAGTTCGCCGACGTGCTGGGCCGCAAGCCGGTGATGTTCTTCGGGATCGCCGTGTTCCTGCTGGGCTCCGTGCTGTGCGGTGCCGCGTGGAGCATGCCGGTGCTGATCGCCGCGCGTGCCATCCAGGGCATCGGCGCCGGCGCGATCCAGCCGATGAGCATGACCATGATCGGCGACCTCTACACGGTCGAAGAGCGCGCCAGGGTGCAGGGCTACGTCGCGAGCGTGTGGGCGATCGCCTCGGTCGTCGGTCCGACGCTGGGTGGCGTGTTCTCCGAGTACCTGGACTGGCGCTGGATCTTCTTCGTCAACCTGCCGCTCGGCGCGATCGCCGCGTGGACGCTGGCGCGCAAGTTCCCCGAGCGCGTCGAGCGCCAGGAGCACCGCATCGACTACGCGGGCGCCGTACTGCTCACCATCGGCTGCTCGCTGCTCATCCTCGGCCTGCTCGAAGGCGGCGTGACCTGGGGCTGGGCGTCACCGGCCAGCCTGGTGATCTTCGCGGTCGCGCTGGTGCTGCTGGTCGCGTTCGTCTTCGTGGAGCGCAAGGCGGCCGAGCCGATCCTGCCGCTCTGGGTGTTCGGCCACCGGATCCTCAACAGCGGCAACCTGGTCGCGCTCATCGTCGGCGCGGTGATGATGGGGCTGAGCTCCTATCTGCCGACCTACGCGCAGGGCGTGCTCGGCTTCGGCGCGCTGGCGGCGGGCTTCGCGCTCGCCGCGCTGACGATCGGCTGGCCGATCTCCGCGAGCCTGTCCGGCCGGATCTACCTGCGGATCGGCTTCCGCGACACCGCGCTGATCGGCAGCGGGGTGATCAGCGCGGGTTCGGTGGTCGCGGCGCTGCTCGGCGAAAAGTCCTGGCTGGGGCTGGCCGCGATCTCGGCGTTCATCCTCGGGATCGGGCTGGGCCTGCTGTCGAGCCCGACTGTCGTGGCCGTCCAGTCGACGGTCGGCTGGGACAAGCGCGGCGTGGTGACCGCGACGAACATGTTCTGCCGGTCATTGGGCAGCGCGGTCGGCGCGGCGATGTTCGGCGCCATCGCGAACGCGACACTGGCCAACGAGGAGTCGCTCTACCAGGCGACGCACAACGTGTTCCTGGCGCTGGTGGCCGTCTCGGCGCTGGCGGTCGCGGCGATCCTGCTGATGCCGCGGCACACCGCCTCGATCAAGACGCGTGGAGCAGGGCCTCGGCCGGAAGAGCCACACACGGGCAGCCACCCTCAACCGTCAGGCAGTCAATCGTGAACTCGTGCCGGATGACATCGAGGTCGACGCAGCCAGGCTCCATGCATTCGACGTCGCCGGACGGGTGAACGATCAGGGTGCCGTGGCAGTGGTCGAGTTCGGCGACGCACAGCGCACACATCATCGTTTTCCACGCCTTCCACGAGGTTCCTTCAGCGGTCACCCTCTTAGTACCACCGGGGACCGACAAATTCTGGCACCTTCGCGGCGTGTCGCCTCGCATACTCCCTTGAAGACCGATAACGCAACCGGTGCTATGCGGACTTGCTCGACCGGCGCGCCGGAGCCTTCTTCTCGGCTGCCGCGGCGGGCTTCTTCCTGGTGGTGGCGGCGGGTTTGCGGGTCTTCTTGGCCTCGCTGACACTCGCCTGCAGCGCCGACATCAGGTCGACGACCTCGGCCTTCGCACCCGGCTTGGCGGCCTTCTTCGTGGTGCCGCCCTGCGCCTTGGCCTCGATCATCGCCTCGAGTGCCTCACGGTAGGTGTCGGTGTACTTGTCCGGCTCGAAGACCGGTTCGGACATCGAGTCGATCAGCGAACCGGCCATCGTGAGTTCCTGGGCGCGCACCTGCGGCGCCTCTTCGCGCAGGAAGCCGAAGTCCGGGGTGCGCACCTCGTCCGGCCAGAGGATGGTGGTCATCACCAGCACGTCCGACACCACCCGCAGGATCGCGAGCGACTCACGCTGGCGGATGGCGACCTTGGCGACCGCGACATGCCCTGACTTGTGCAACGCGTCCCGCAGCAGCACATACGGCTTGGTCGCGGTCTTCTGCGGCTCGAGGTAATAGGTCTTGTCGAACTGGATCGGGTCGATCGACTCGAGCGGCACGAACTCCAGCACGTCGATCAGCTTCGACGTGGACAACGGCAGCTCGGCCAGGTCCTCGTCGGTGATCACGACCATCTCGCCGTCTTCGAGCTCGTAGCCCTTGGCGATCTCGGCGTACGAGACCTCTTCACCGTCGATGGTGCAGACGCGCTTGTACTGGATGCGGCCGCCGTCGGCCTCGTGCACCTGGCGCAGCGAGACGTTCTTGTTCTCGGTCGCCGCGTAGAGCTGGATCGGGATCGTGACCAGTCCAAAAGAGACTGAGCCCTTCCACATAGCCCGCATCGCCATCGACCTCCGCCATCTCAACGAGGTGCCTGCATACCCACGGTACCCTGGGCGGTGAGCTGGGAAAACTCCAAAGCGATCATCTCGGCGAACGCGTGTTCGAGGATTCATGGTTACCATCGGGACCATGAAGGCCGGTGAGACACCCACCCGTGAACTCGTCCGTGATCCGATGGCGTTCACCGACCGCGTGACGGCGGACGCCCGAGACGGCTGGCCCGTCGAGGCGAGCCGCTATCGCCTGGTCATCAACCGCGCGTGCCCCTGGGCGCACCGCGTCAACATCGTCCGCAGGCTGATGGGCCTCGACGAGGCGATCTCGCTCGCCATCACCGACCCCGTCCAGGAGGACATCGACGGCGACGCCCACTGGGTGTTCACCGAAAAGACCGGCAGCCCCGGCGGCAAGGACCCGGTGCTCGGCATCCACGCGCTGCGCGAGGCCTATCTCGCGCGCAAGCCGGGCTACACCGGCGGGGTCAGTGTGCCGGGGCTGGTCGACATCCCCACCGGGCACCTGGTCAGCAACGACTTCGGGCAGCTGACCATCGACTTCGGCATCGAATGGGCGGCGCTGGCCCGTCCCGGCTCCCCCGTGCTGTACCCGGAGGCGCTGCG
The DNA here is from genome assembly GCF_042734395.1 of Amycolatopsis sp. NPDC059657. Taxonomy (NCBI): domain Bacteria; kingdom Bacillati; phylum Actinomycetota; class Actinomycetes; order Pseudonocardiales; family Pseudonocardiaceae; genus Amycolatopsis; species Amycolatopsis sp. NPDC059657. Next base: position 76,149 of record NZ_JBHWEB010000032.1, read on the forward strand.
CTCCGAGATCGACGCCTTGAACGAGGTCGTCTACCGCGATGTGAACAACGGCGTCTACCGCTCGGGGTTCGCGCCGCACCAGGAGAGCTACGACCGGGCCGTGACCGCGTTGTTCGCCAGGCTCGACGAACTCGAAGAGCGGCTGACCGGGCAGCGTTATCTGGTCGGCGACACGATCACCGAGGCCGACATCCGGCTGTTCACCACGCTGGTCCGCTTCGACGCGGTGTATCACGGCCACTTCAAGTGCAACATCCGCAAGCTCATCGAATACCCGGCGCTGTGGGCGTACGCGCGCGACCTCTTCCAGACCCCGGGTTTCGGTGACACCACGGACTTCGACCACATCCGCTGGCATTACTACTACGTCCACTCGGCCATCAACCCCACACGCGTGGTGGCCGCCGGGCCCGACCCTCGCGCTTGGCTCACCCCGCACCACCGGGAGGACCTGGGCGGCCGTCCCTTCGGCGACGGCACCCCGCCCGGCTCTCCCCTGGAACCGGTCCCACCACTGGGGTGGGGGGGTGGTGGGGCGGGGGATAGAAGGGGAAACACACACAAACCCCCCCGGGGGGGGCGCCGGGGTTGGGGGTTG